>NZ_ML122544.1:0-107471 GCF_003844195.1 Rummeliibacillus sp. TYF005 | reverse complement strand
AGAGCTCTTACTACTAATATACGAGGAGAAGAGAAAATGAAAAAGTGGTCATTGTTAACATTGGTTTTTGCGTTATTTCTTGTATTAGGAGCATGTGGCTCCAAAGATTCAGGTAAAGAAGATTCAAACTCGGGTTCAAAGAAAGAAACAATAACAGTAACAAACGATTTTGGTATTCAAAATGAGGATGGCTCTTCAGATTCTGTGAAGGATGAAGTAAAGGTTCCTAAAAATCCTAAAAAGGTTGTTGCTTATGATATGGGATTCTTAGATACACTTGATACATTAGGCGTTAAGATTGCAGGTGTTCCACAAGATTCAATTCCTACTTATCTTAAGAAATATGAAGGTTCTGAATATGAAAATGTTGGTTCTCTAAAAGAACCTGATTTTGAAAAATTAGCTACTATTGCTCCAGATGTTATTTTTATCTCAGGGCGTCAAGCGAGTCTATATAAAGAATTTAGTGAAATTGCTCCAACTGTATATGTAGGATTAGACACTGCAAACTACATCGATTCATTTAAAAAGAATACAGAATTAGCTGGTCAAATCTTTGATAAAGAAGACCAAGTAAAAGACGAATTATCAAAAATTGATGATACCATTGCAAAAGTACAAGGTGAAACAAAGGATTTAGATAAAAAATCTTTAATCATTTTAGGTTCTGAAGGCAAGATTAGTGCTTATGGTCCGGCATCACGTTTTGGATTAATCCATGATGTATTTGGTTTCAAAGCAGCTGATGAGGGAATTGAGGTTTCTACTCATGGACAAAACGTATCTTATGAATATGTACTAGAGAAAAATCCTGACATTATCTTTGTTGTCGATCGTGACGCAGTTGTTGCTGAAGGTGCTTCTGCGAAAAAAGATATTGAAAATGATATTGTTAAGAAAACAACAGCCTATAAAGAGAGTAAAATCATTTACCTTAACCCAGAGGTTTGGTACTTATCTGGCGGTGGGTTACAATCTGTAGCTGAAATGGCGAAAGAAGTAGAATCTGCATTATAGTAGTTAAGGTTTAAAATATGTAGAAAAGGTGACTTAAAAGGGGTTCATACTTTTAAGTCGCCTTTTGTTATGTAATTATTTATTTTTAATCACTTTTATCTAGCATAATAACTAGGTATAGTATTACATATGAATATAATATGTTGGAAGGAATTTAAAAGGAGGAAAATGGAGTGAAGAAATTTTTCTATCCTTTATCTATTATAACGTTTGTGTTATTTGGCGTTATGTTGATAAATATTAAAAGTAATTGGGTTGCCAGTTTAGATACAACTGTTTCAAAGATATTGAAAGGTAATGACGTAATTGAATTTTTCCATTACTTCGGGGAGACGAAGTTTATAATGGTCATAACATTCCTCTTACTAATATGGCTATGGATTCGTGATTATAATTATCGTGGTATGATGTTCACGCTAATCACAATAGCTGGAGGAAATGTGCTAAATCGTTTAATAAAGGAATGGGTACAAAGACCACGACCAATTATCCCGCATCAATTATCGACTTTTAGTTTTCCCTCAGGACATGCTATGATTGGAATTCTCTATGTTTTCACAATTGCTTACCTTGCAACTGAGTATGAAGCTTCAACAAAAAGAAAACTAACGGTATGGTTACTGGCAACGATAATGGTCATTTTAATAGGTCTATCCAGAGTAGCAGGAAGTCGTCATTTTGCATCAGATGTAATTGCAGGTTGGTCCATTGGCTATACTTGGTTTATTGTTTTAGTAATTTGGTATGAACGAAGAAGAAGAATTATTAATAGGCATTCAAAAAGGTAACCTAAAAATAGGAGTCATTTTAGGTTACCTTGAGTAGAAAAGGATTTGTTCAATCTTGATGTTGGACAATCCTTTTTATTTATCCTAGTCTTGTTTTCTTTATGGTTATTTTATTGATCGTATAAGTTAAAATACTTGCTACAACTAAAAACAATAAAATGATACTAATAACACCATTCCATCCATACTTAGTCCAGAAAATCCCGCCACTTGTACCACCAACACTTGACCCTACATAATAGAAAAATAAATAGAGTGAAGAGGCTTGAGCTTTATCGTGACTAGCCCTTTGACCAACCCAACCACTTGCAATGGAATGTCCGCCGAAGAAACCAAAAGTGAAAATAGCAATTCCAAAGATTTTTAGAATTAGGTTTCCTGCTAAAGCAAGAACAGCACCTACAAGCATTAGACCGATGCCTGTTAATAATATTTTAAAACGACCATGTTGGTCAGCTAATCCGCCCATCCATGCAGAACTGAATGTACCAACTAAATAGATTAAGAAAATCCAACCGACCACTGTTTGACTTAATGAGTATGGAGGATTCAATAGTTGAAATCCAATATAGTTATACATCGTTACAAACGATCCCATTAATAAGAAACCTATTCCAAATAGACTTAATAATGCAGGATCTTTTAGATGCATAACCATCGATTTAAATAACGGTTTAAATGCAAGCCTTTCTGCGTTAAAGTGTTTTGATGCTGGTAACAAGAAATAAAAGGCGATGGCAACAAGTAAACTAATAGTCCCTATTGTGAGCATACCAATCCGCCAATTAAATAGATCACTAACAGTACCCATAATAATCCGTCCTGCAAGGCCACCAATTGAATTTCCACTAATATACAGACCCATCGCAGCACCTAAACTAGCCGGTTCAATTTCTTCACCGAGATAAGCCATGGCAATTGCAGGGAGACCTGCGAATACTATTCCTTGTATGACTCGCAAGGTAAGTAACATGTGATAGTTTGGAGAAAATGCAATAAGAAAAGTTAAAATGGCTACGGCAACCATTGAAAAAGTCATAATTGGTTTTCGTCCCCAAGCCTCTGAAAGTGAACCAACGATTAACATACTAAATGCTAAGGCTGCGGTTGTTAATGATAAGGAAAGACTTGCAGTAGCAGGTGATATATTAAAAAATTTTGAAAGTGTCGGTAACACAGGTTGAGTCATATATAAATTTGCAAATGTACTAAAAGCACCAGCAAATAACGCTAAGTTAGCTTTTCGAAAGTTCATCGTTCCTTTTTTTATATAATCATCCATTGTAGTAAATCACTCCATTAAAGTATCGAAAGGTAATAATTATAATTGTATATTTTTAATACGATTAATTATAGGTATTATTCAAAGATAAATACAATTTAATTGAAGTAGTTTTTAGAATGATGCCAGTTAGTTAGCTTTTTAAAATTTCCCTATGAAATAAAGTTGCATAAAGGAAACTATTTGCATACAATGAGCAAAAGCCAATTTTCAATCATTGGGGAGGTATGCGGATGGATGGGAGTGTTTTATATGCATTAGGCTTGACATTGTTTGCAGGGTTAGCAACAGGTGTTGGTAGTTTGATAGCATTCTTTACTTCTAGGACGAATACAAAGTTCTTATCTTTTTCATTAGGGTTTTCAGCAGGGGTTATGATTTATGTATCATTGGTAGAAATTTTCGTGAAGGCAAAGATTGCGTTAGTAAGTGAATTAGGAGCGAAGCAAGGGTATTTATATACAGTCATAGGTTTCTTTGCGGGGATGTTATTAATTACTCTGATTGATAAGATGATACCGAAGCAAGGAAATCCACATGAAGTAAAAATGGTTGAAGACTTACAAAAGGGACCTTCAAAAGAAGAATATACGAAGCTTATGAAAATGGGGGTCTTTACAGCACTGGCAATTGGTATTCACAATTTCCCTGAAGGAATAGCAACGTTTGTGTCAGCTCTAAATGATCCAAATTTAGGTTTGGCGATTGCGATAGCTGTAGCTATACATAATATTCCGGAAGGGATAGCTGTATCTGTGCCTATATTCTATGCAACGGGGAATCGTAAGAAAGCATTTAAGCTATCCTTTTTATCAGGATTAGCAGAACCAGTTGGTGCATTTGTTGCTTACTTACTGCTAATGCCTTTTTTAAATGAAATTATATTTGGCTTGATTTTTGCAGGGGTAGCAGGGATTATGGTGTTTATTTCACTAGATGAATTATTACCGGCTGCTCGAAAATATGATGAGGCACACTCGTCTATTTATGGTGTTGTTTTAGGGATGATTGTCATGGCTATTAGTTTAGTGTTATTAGCATAAATAAGAGGGATTGCATTTTGCAATCCCTCTTATTTACATATATTATTCAACCAACTCTGTTACATTGACCTGTACACCTTTGTCATCGACCTGTACAGCTTTAATATCGTAGTTTGGAAATAACGGTTTCATCTTTGTAACAAAGTTTTCTACGTGATTTTTATCAACCAATGAAATGACGGTAGGACCAGCACCGCTGATAGCAGTTCCGTACGCTCCAGCATCTTTGGCGGTTTGTCTAATTTCATGGTAGTTTGGAATTAAATTAGCGCGAAATGGTTCATGGAATAAGTCGTGCTCCATAAATTCACCCGCACGTTTATAGTCTTTTAATAACAATGCTGCTGTTAGCATATTTGCGTTAGCACTTGCGTGTACAGCATATGCTTTGTCATAGTTTGCAGGTAATACTTTACGAGCCTCTTCAGTCTTTAACTCAACGTTGGGTATAAAAACTGCAAAAGCTGCGTCTACATCTTGTACATGAATAAGTTCTAGCTGGCCATTTGGTAATGTAGAGCCAATTGTAAGTCCTCCACAAACAGATGCAGCAGCATTGTCTGGATGCCCTTCAATTTTAGAAGCTAATCGACAACGCTCATCAGTTGATAACTCTAAATTACATACTTGGTTTGTAATTTCAATACCTGCAACGATGGCGGACGCACTACTACCAAGACCACGTGCTAAAGGTAATTCACTTTGCATAATGACTTTACAAGGTGGCAAGCTAACATTGTATCGTTCAGCAGTTTCTTTTGCGACTTTATAGATTAAATGATCTTCCACAGTGAATTTTTCTGGGAGATGTATGGAATGATGCTCAAACTCCCATTGATCACTAAGCGTTACGTCCAAATGAAGATATAAACCTAAAGCTAAACCAATCGAATCGAAACCAGGACCTAGGTTAGCAGTACTTCCTGGGACAGTAATAGACCATTTTTTACTCATACTAATCCCTCAATATATTTGCGGATTTCTTCCTCATCATTCGGTAGGGATACCATGTCCACATTTGAAGCTTTCACAGCTGTATCAGGATCTTTTAAACCATTACCTGTCAATACAGCAACTACACGACTACCTTTTGAAATAGAGCCATTTGCAACTGATTGTATTACACCTGCAACGGAAGCAGCAGATCCAGGTTCTGCAAATACACCTTCTTTTGCGGCAATTTGTCGATAAGCGTTTAAGATTTCTTCATCTGTTACAGAACCGATTTTACCTTCTGATTCATCACGTGCTGCTTCTGCTAGTTTCCAACTTGCAGGATTTCCGATGCGGATAGCAGTAGCGATTGTTTCAGGATGTGCAATTGGAGCACCTTGAACGATTGCAGCAGCACCTTCAGCTTCAAATCCGAACATTTTTGGCAATTTCGTACCTTTTTTCTCATGATATTCTTTGAAGCCTTTCCAATAGGCACTAATATTACCGGCGTTGCCGACCGGAATTGCTAAGATATCTGGAGCATCTCCTAATTGATCACAAACTTCAAATGCAGCTGTTTTTTGGCCTTCTAATCGATATGGGTTTACGGAGTTTACTAAAGTAACAGCAGTTGTTTCACTAATATCACGAACAACTTGTAATGCTTCATCAAAGTTGCCATCTATTTCAATAATTTTAGCACCGTACATATAAGCTTGAGCTAATTTGCCGGCTGCAACTTTACCTTTTGGTATAACGATGATGGCTTGAATCCCTGCACGGGCAGCGTAAGCGGCAGCAGCAGCAGAAGTATTACCAGTTGAAGCACAGATAACACATTTACTACCGTCTTCAATGGCTTTTGCCACTGCCATTACCATTCCACGATCTTTGAAAGAACCAGTTGGATTTAAACCTTCAAATTTCACATGTAAATCAATTCCAAGTTCTTTTGATAATGTATCTAAATAAATTAATGGTGTATTTCCTTCATGCAAAGTTAAGGCAGGTGTTTTGTCAGTTACGGGTAAAAATTCTTTATAGTGATTTAAAAGGCCTTTCCACATTTGTAACATTCTCCTTTGTATATAAAATCTTTTGATGTTCATTCTAAAAGTACAAGTGTTTTTCTATAAGAGACATTTTAACTCATTTCAAGTACTGTTTTCAATAGTATCTTGTAAATTTTCAAAACTATTTGAATTTATTTTACATCTTGTCACAAAATATAATTCTGTGTATAGTTGTATTTACAAATTAGTTTACTGGTGTAAAGACACAAGGAAGCTTAGGAGGCGTATAAAATGACAAAGGCAGTAGTTAATACACCAACAATCTCAAGAAATAAATTGCTAGGTGTAGCTGGTATTGGCTGGCTATTCGATGCTCTTGACGTTGGAATTCTATCATTCGTTATTGCGGCTTTAGCCAAAGAATGGAATTTAACCTCTGAACAAATGGGGTGGATTGGTAGTATCAATTCTATCGGTATGGCAGTTGGAGCTTTTGTGTTTGGCATTTTTGCAGATCGAATCGGACGGAAATCTGTTTTTATCTGGACTTTAGTTATTTTCTCTATAGCAAGTGGATTATCGGCCATGGCAACTACTCTAGCCATATTTATGATTTTACGGTTTTTTATTGGAATGGGCTTAGGTGGGGAGTTGCCAGTTGCTTCTACATTAGTTTCTGAAAGTGTAGCTTCACATGAAAGAGGAAGAGTAGTAGTCTTGTTAGAAAGCTTTTGGGCAGTTGGCTGGTTATTAGCAGCACTTATTTCTTATTTTATTATTCCTGAGTATGGCTGGAGAGTGGCATTGCTATTAACTGCTATACCTGCACTCTATGCAATCTATTTACGTTTGCATTTACCAGATTCACCGCAATTTACTGCAAAAAAGAATCCGTCTAGAAGTATATTGCAAAATTTAAAGGATGTTTGGTCTAAAAAATATATGAGACCTACACTAATGTTATGGATTGTTTGGTTTACTGTTGTATTTTCTTATTACGGTATGTTCTTATGGCTACCAAGTGTTATGGTGTTAAAAGGATTTAGCTTGATCAAAAGCTTTGAATATGTCCTAATTATGACGCTTGCGCAGTTACCTGGATATTTTACGGCAGCATGGTTAATTGAAAAGGTAGGACGTAAATTTGTCTTAGCTACCTATTTATTTGGGACTGCTATCAGTGCACTTGCATTTGGTTTAACAGATATTACTTGGATGTTAATCGTTTCAGGAATGTTACTATCCTTCTTTAATTTAGGTGCTTGGGGTGCACTCTATGCCTATACGCCAGAGCAATATCCAACAGTCATAAGAGGAACTGGGGTAGGAATGGCAGCATCTATCGGTAGGTTAGGGGGAATATTTGGACCGCTTTTAGTGGGGGTATTGATGACAAAAGGATTTTCGATTGGTTGGATATTCTCCATCTTCTGTGTGTCTATTTTGATAGGTATACTAGCCATCCTATTATTAGGAAAAGAAACGAAACAAACAGTATTACAATAAAAAAATATATTGCTTATTTAAATAGAAGATAAATACTATTGTTGTTAACGCAACCATAGTATTTTATGTAAAAAAATACCAGCAAAAATAGTATAAGTCTTAAATTCATTTTAGATTGAATTATACTAAAATGTTTTTGCAATATAATGTTTTAAAAATAATTATTTGATCATGAAAATATAGAATAGTTTAAATTTACAAATTCTTTATAATCTATATTCAATATTATGTTAATTTTTATAGAAAAAGAGTATTATCTGTTAAAAACAGTTAATACTTTTTTTTACATATTTTACAAAATGCAAAAATAATTCATTTTCTATTCATTTTTATGATGATTATGACTTATTGTTCATATGGAACGACATCACTAAAATAGATAAATGTGACGTTTTTTAAAACTTTTATAAATAAGTAAGATTAGAATAATATCTAACCGGGAAATACTTAAGCTTAAAGGTAAGTGTTTTTATTTATCTCGAGTGGAAAAATTATTTCTATTATTTTAAGGGAGGGTTCTAATAATGAGTAATAAAGATATTTCAAGACGTGACTTCCTGAAAACAACTGGTATTGCTACAGGAACGTTAATCGGTGGTGGATTAATCGGCGGATTAATCGGATTTAACTCTAAAAAAACTACTGCACCAACGAAAACTACAGAAACAAAAACAAACCAAACATCTACAAGTGAAGGTAAAATGTTCTTCACAACTGATAAGGATTTTAATATATTAGCCGCAGCTACTGAACGTATTTTTCCTAAAGACGATTTAGGCGCAGGTGCTATTGACTTAGGTGTTCCTTACTTCATCGATCATCAATTAGCAGGACAATATGGTAGTAACTCAAAAGAATATATGCAAGGACCATTCGGCGCTGGTCAACCTACTCAAGGTTACCAATCTCGTTTGACTCGTGCTGAAATTTTCACTCAAGGTGTTCAATCTTTAGAATCTGAAGCTCAAAAACGTTACAAAAAAAGCTTTACAGATATTTCTGATAAAGAACGTGATGTGATTTTAACTGCATTCCAAAAAGATGAAATTAAGATGAAAGGTGTTACCGCCGGATTCTTCTTCAATTTACTTCGCTCTGCAACAATTGAAGGTGCTTATTCTGATCCATTGTATGGTGGTAACAGAAACATGGAAGGCTGGAAAATGAAAGGCTTCCCAGGTCACCAAATGTCTTATATTAACGTAATTGAAAAAGAAGGATTCCAAAAAATCGAACCTAGATCACTAGGTATGCACTAATTTAGGAGGTTGTATCAATGGCTAAAACTATGCCAAAAGTTGATGTTGTAACTGTCGGTGTTGGTTGGACAGGCGGTATCGTTGCTGCTGAATGTACTAATGCCGGATTAAAAGTTGTAGGACTTGAAAGAGGTAAAGATCGTGGTACAGCAAACTTTGCCAACGTACATGATGAATATCGTTATGCAATTCGTTATGAATTAATGCAAGACTTATCTAAAGAAACAGTCACTTTCCGTAACAATCGTAAACAACAAGCATTACCAATGCGCCAATTAGGTTCTTTTTTACTTGGTGAAGGTCTTGGCGGAGCTGGTACTCACTGGAATGGACAAGTATTCCGTTTCTTACCATATGACTTTGAAATTAAAACAATGACAGATAAAAAGTACGGTAAAGATTTCCTAGGTAAAGACTACCTATACCAAGACTGGGGTCTAACTTACGATGAAATAGAACCATACTATGATAAATTCGAAAAAATAGCTGGTACTGGTGGTGAAGAAAACTCTCTAACTGGTAAACGTTCTGATAAGTATCCGAACAAACCAATGAAGAAAACACCATTATTACAAAAATTCGATAAAGCAACAAAAAAATTAGGTTATCATCCATACATGATGCCATCTTCAAACATGAGTGCAACATACAAAAACCCTTATGGTAATACTCTTAATGCTTGCCAATATTGCGGTTTCTGTGAACGCTTTGGTTGTGAATATGGCGCTAAAGCTACTCCAGAAGTAGCTGTTATCCCAACTGCATTAAAATCTGGTAAATACGAAATTCGTTTTAACTCAAATGTTGTTGAAGTTTTAACAAAAGGAAACAAAGCAACAGGTGTTAAATACCTTGACACTGTAACAGGTGAAGAATTTATTCAACCAGCAGACGTTGTTGTATTAACTTCATATATGATGAATAATGCTAAATTATTAATGGTATCTAATATTGGTACTATGTATGATCCTGCAACTGGTAAAGGTACTCTAGGACGTAACTATTGCTATCAAATTATGCCTGGTGCAACAGGTTTCTTCGATGAACAATTCAATACATTCATGGGTGCTGGTGCGTTAGGTATGTGTATTGATGATTTTAATGGTGATAACTTTGATCACTCTAAACTTGGATTTATCCATGGTGGTAATATTGAATTAACACAATTAGGTAACCGTCCAATCGGTAATAACCCAACACATTCTGATACACCAACATGGGGTGCTGAATGGAAAAAAGATTCAATTATGAACTATACTCGTTCTCTTAGTGTAGGTGCTCAAGGTGCTTCTATTCCTCACAAAGAAAACTTCTTAACTTTAGATTCTAAATATAAAGATGTTTACGGTGTTCCATTGTTACAATTAAATTATGATTTTACTGAACAAGATAAAAAATTACACAAGTTCATTTCAGATAAGTGCGCAGAAGTCTTAAAAGAAATGGGTGCTAAAACAGTTGAAGCACGTGCGGAAATTACAAATTACAATATCGTACCTTACCAATCAACTCATAACACTGGTGGTACAGTAATGAGTAAGACTCCAGAAGATGGTGTAGTAAATAATTATCTACAACACTGGGATTGTGAAAATCTATTTGCTGTAGGTGCCGGTTCATTTGCGAATAACTCTGGTTATAACCCAACTGATACTGTCGGTGCTTTAGCATTACGTTGTGCTGAAGGTATTATTAAATACTCTAAAAAAGGCGGTTCATTGGTTTAATAGAAAATTATCTGTTAAACTAGTTCACTGATGAAGGAGGAATGAGTCGTGGGATTAGGTGCAATTGGAGTTCCAGGATTAATCGTTATCTTAATCATTGTCTTAATCGTTTTTGGACCAAAAAAATTGCCTGAAATTGGTTCTGCAGTAGGTAAAACCTTTACAGAATTCAAAAAGTCAACTAAAGGTTTAATTGACGAAGACGATGAAGCAAAAAAAGAAAAATCAACTTCTGATAAAAAAGAAATCTAACTAGAGGGTGTTCGTATGGATCCATATGAAGAAAATGCAAAAAAAGTACTCAGCCCTTTGGATAAAATTAGTGAAGATATAGAAGAAATTGAGAAAGAAAAAGAAGTAGAAGAATCTGCTTCTCTTTCGAGTATCGAGCAGGAGCAAGAAGAAGATTCTTCTCTAGCTGATGTAAGTGAAGCTTTTGTAGAACATTTAGCCGACTTAAGAAAGCAACTAATTAAAGGTCTGGCAGTTTTTGTGTTCTTTTTCATCATTGTATTTGCTACAGTGAACAAATGGCTTCCATATGTAACAAGAGGACATGATTTAGTTATTCTAGGTCCACTTGAAGTGATCAAATTCTATATGTCAATTTCAACAACGCTTGCCTTAGGCCTATCTTTACCATTCCTGATGCATTTTGTATGGAATTTCATCAAACCTGGGCTTAAGGAAAATGAAAAAGGATTTCTAGGATTATATTCTCCTGTAATGCTTGTTTTATTTGTTATTGGTGTTGCATTTGGTTATTATGTATTAAACCCACTAAGTTACAGTTTTCTCGTTGGAATAGGTGAATCAAACTTTGATGTCATGATTTCTGCTAGTCAATATATGAGTTATTTAATTATGACAACTGTTCCGATAGGTTTATTGTTTGAGTTGCCGATTTTAGCAATGTTTTTATCAACAATAGGTGTTTTAACATCTGTTGCGATGAAAAGTATTAGAAAATGGTCATACGTTTCGATGGCTGTACTTTCTGCTTTGATCACGCCACCTGACTTTATGAGCCAATTAATCGTGCTTATTCCTATGATATTATTGTATGAAATCAGTATTTTATTAGTGAAGAAAATTGAACGTAAACAAGCTGCAAAATTAGAAAAGGAAAGTACTAATATGTAAGTTAGACTTCCGATCCTATATAAACTTGCCCAATGAAAAACTGATAGTCTATTAATTGGTTTGAGTATTGGCTCATTTATCTGAAGATATCAGATAGATGAGCCTTTTGCATTTATACAGTGAATAATTATAAAAGAATTAATAGAAAAGCTACCTCATATTATTATGTTATAGTACAACGAAAAAGTGACTCGATGTGTGTTATGTAAGTTAAAACATCTAAAGAAAGAATTGTAAAATGATAAATCACCCATGTATTCTTGTATGAATTAAAAAAATATAATTTTATAGTAAATTTTCGTTTGATATTAAATCATTTGTAGGAATTAACTCAAACATATTCTAATATGCTTTTAAGGATAGAAAAAATATTGCCAAACAAATATGTACTTTAATCGAAGTTCATTTTTTAAGCGACTTCACTAAGAAACATTGAATTACTAATTATTACTTAATTTTTTATGATGATTTAATACGTTTACTTACATACCAAATACTAAATGACGTTAATGACAAGTCAATAACAATGAAAATTTCTAGAGAAAAGTTATGGTAACGCTTTCAAAAAGGCGTTGACTAGATTGTGGGCTTTTTTGTAAAATTTCAATTGAGTTTAGATTTTGTTTTCGAGTTTCAGAGTTCGTCTTTAAAAAATTAGAAAAATATCTTTATAGACGAATTTTTTATTAAGTACATTATTCATAGAGGAGGATAAGGATGTCTACATTTACAGCTGAGTTAGTCGGCACGATGATTTTAATTTTGTTCGGGGGAGGCGTTGTAGCTAGTGTTTCCCTAAACAAATCGAAAGGTTTTGGAGGCGGTTGGGTAGTTGTTACAATCGCATGGGGTCTCGCAGTATCCATGGGCGCCTATGCTGTTGGGGGAATTAGTGGAGCACATTTAAACCCTGCATTAACAATTGCACTAGCAACGATAGGAGATTTTCCTTGGAATGATGTACCAATGTATATTGTAGCTCAAATGATTGGAGCTTTTCTTGGTGCAGTATTAGTTTATCTTGTATACTTACCACATTGGGGCGCAACTGATGACCCTGAAGCAAAACTAGGTGTGTTTAGTACAATGCCAGCGATTAATCATCCATTATCAAACCTAATTACTGAAATTATTGGCATATTTGCATTAGTGCTTGGTATTTTGGCGCTTGGAACAAATGATATGACAGATGGATTAAATCCTTTTGTAGTAGGTTTATTGATTGTTGTAATTGGGATGGCTCTAGGCGGTCCAACAGGTTATGCTATTAACCCAGCTCGTGACTTAGGTCCACGTATTGCTCATTTTATATTACCGATTCCAGGTAAAAGAGATTCTGGATGGAGCTATGCATGGGTTCCAATTGTAGGTCCTATAATCGGTGGTGTGTTTGGAGCGTTATTCTATCAACAAATATTTGAAGGTAAATCTAGTATTCTATTTTGGGTATTCCTAGTGATTATTTTACTAATCATTATAGGCGCTCAAGCAACAGTGAAAAAAGTAGTGAAATAAAAAATAAAATAAATAAGATGGGGGTATTGGTATGGCGGAAAAATATATAATGGCTTTAGATCAAGGTACAACTAGTTCACGTGCAATTTTGTTTGATCAATCAGGAGGCATTTTCCATACAGCTCAACAAGAATTTCCACAGTACTTTCCTAAATCAGGTTGGGTAGAACATAATCCTGAAGAAATCTGGAGTTCTATTTTATCTGTTATTGCTGGAGTTCTTTCTGAAAAAAATGTAAGCGCTGACCAAGTAGCTGGAATAGGCATTACAAATCAACGCGAAACAACTGTAGTTTGGGATAAAAATACAGGAGTACCTATATATAATGCAATCGTATGGCAATCACGCCAAACAGCAGCTATTTGTGAAGAATTAAAAGCTAAAGGCTATAATGATTTATTTAGAGAAAAAACGGGTCTACTGATTGACGCTTATTTCTCTGGTACAAAAGTTAAGTGGATTTTAGACAATGTAGAAGGTGCACGTGAAAAAGCTGAAAAAGGGGACCTTTTATTTGGTACCATTGATACTTGGCTAATTTGGAAGTTAACAGGCGGAAAAGTACATGTTACGGATTATACAAATGCTTCACGTACATTGATGTACAATATTCATGATTTGAAATGGGATGAACAATTACTAGATATTCTAGGTGTCCCAGCATCAATGCTTCCAGAAGTACACCCATCTTCAGAAGTTTATGGTAAAACGGATGCTGTTCACTTCTTTGGGCAAGAGGTTCCAATAGCAGGTGTTGCAGGTGACCAACAGGCAGCATTATTTGGCCAAGCTTGTTTTGAAAAGGGAATGGTTAAAAACACTTATGGTACTGGATGCTTCATGCTGATGAATACAGGTGAAAAGGCTGTTAAATCTGAAAATGGTTTACTGACGACCATTGCTTGGGGTGTTGATGGTAAAGTAACATATGCACTTGAAGGAAGTATTTTTGTAGCAGGCTCAGCAATCCAATGGTTGCGTGATGGTTTACGGATGTTCCGAACTGCTGCAGAAAGTGAACGTTATGCGGAAAAAGTGGAATCTACTGAAGGTGTATACGTTGTGCCTGCATTTGTTGGATTAGGTACACCATATTGGGATAGCGATGTTCGAGGAGCTGTATTTGGTTTAACTCGTGGTACACAAAAAGAACATTTTATCCGTGCTACATTAGAGTCTCTTGCATATCAAACAAAAGATGTATTAGATGCTATGGAAGTCGATTCAGGGATTTCTTTAAAAACACTACGAGTAGATGGTGGAGCAGTTGCTAATAACTTCTTAATGCAGTTCCAATCAGATTTACTTAATGTCCCTGTAGAACGTCCATCTGTGAGCGAAACGACAGCTCTAGGTGCTGCCTACCTTGCAGGTCTTGCTGTAGGCTTCTGGGAAAGTACGGAGGCAATTGCAAAACACTGGAACTTGAACAAACAATTCACTCCTGAAATGGATGAAGATAAACGTCAAGAATTATATATAGGTTGGCAAAAAGCTGTACGTGCAGCACAATCATTTAAATAAAAGTATGAAAATTATCGATTGATTCAAACAAAACAGCTTACTACTTAAAATGTGGTAAGCTGTTTTAGTTTTTATTTGCTATTTTGAAATCTGTTCAGGTAGTGGATATTTGATTGAATTTTTAACCAGCTTATCTTTAACGGCTTTTTCTAAATCTACGTTCATACAATCAGCCATTTGAATAAGATATATTAAGACGTCCGCCATCTCTTCAACAATTGCTTGTTTATCCTTTTTAATGGATTCATCAGCAGTTGTCCATTGAAAACATTCGAGCAATTCGTTTGCTTCTAAAGAAATTGAAATGGCTAAATTTTTTACATCATGATTACCTTTCCACCCACGGTCATCACGGAACTTTAAAACTTCTTCAGTAATTTCTTGCATATTGTTACCCTCTTTCGATAAAGAATAATAATAATAATACTCTTTATTATATAGGACTGAGATTATTTTTGGCAGTTGTCACTAAAAGTTTAAAGGATGGGATTACGGATGAAAACAGAAATATTGGATATTGCTCCGAGGCTAACGGAAATATTTGCTCATTTACATGAAAATCCAGAAATTTCTTGGAAAGAATATAAAACGACAGATTTTATCACAAGTCTTTTAAAGCAAGAAGGGTATGATGTTTATACTTTTCCTAATAGTACCGGATTATATGTTGAGATTGGTCAAGGCAAGCCCGTCATAGGATTACGCACGGATATGGATGCATTATGGCAGGAAGTAGATGGAGAAATGCGTGCAAATCATTCATGTGGTCACGATGCACATATGACAATGGTTATTGGAGTCCTTTTGTTGATAAAAAAACTCAAACCACAATTTACTGGAACATTACGAGTATTGTTCCAACCTGCCGAAGAAAAGGGGGAAGGTGCTCTCTCTTTAGTTGAAAAGGGACTTGTAGATGATATGGATTATTTGTTTGGCGTACATTTAAGACCATTTCAAGAATTGGAAGATGGTACATTCTCTCCGGCGTTACACCATGGTGCATCTATGATGATTGCTGCAGAAATATATGGTGTAGAAGCCCATGCAGCTAGACCTCATTTAGGAAAAAATGCTATTGAGATTGGTAGTAGTTTGGTTGAAGCGTTAAAATCGATTCATATAGATACTATGATTCCATACTCTGTTAAAGTAACGAAGTTTCATGCAGGTGGGGAATCAGGTAATATTATTCCTGGAAAAGCGTTTATCAACCTTGATGTAAGAGCTCAGACAAATGATGGGATGGAAGAACTAGTAAAAGATATAAGGCGAATTGTTGATGCAGTTTGTAAATTATATGATGCAAAAATCGTGTTAAAAGTTTTAATGGATATAGCAGCTGCCCAAGTAAATGAGGAAGCAAAAGATATTCTAGAACATGCTATTATTCAATCAGTAGGACATGAAAATGTGAGCCCACCCTTATTTACACCTGGTGGAGAAGATTTTCACTTTTATTCAAAACAACGACCTACTGTTAAAACGACAATGTTAGGAGTAGGATGCAATTTAACCCCTGGATTACATCATCCGAATATGACATTTAACCGTGATCGACTGATTACAGGAGTAGAAATCTTAACTCGAACAGTATTGTGTGCATTCGAATATGCCAAGTTAAAGAAGATACCACAGTAATAGTTTTAGAAAAGGAGTGGTGACGTTGAAGATTGAACATGTGACCATTCGACAACTAAAAATGCGTATGAAATCACCATTTGTAACAAGTTTTGGAACAGTTCAAACAAAACAATTTTTAATCGTAGAAGTATTTGATAAGGAAGGTTTAGTGGGTTTTGGTGAAGGAGTAGCCTTTGAAGCACCATGGTATACAGAAGAAACACTACAAACAAGCTGGCATATGTTAGAAGATTTCTTAGTCCCCATTATTCTAAAAAGTGAAATAGGACATCCATCCGAAGTATCACAATTATTCTCAAGTATTCGTCGTAACAATATGGCTAAAGCGGCTATTGAGACTGCTATTTGGGATTTATATGCAAAACAAAATCATATTTCTTTAGCAAAAGCTCTGGGTGGAAAACGGGATTCAATAGAAGTTGGGGTTAGCATTGGCATTCAACCAACAACTGAACAACTCTATGAGAAAATTGATCATGCAATAAGAGAAGGTTGTAAAAGGATTAAGGTTAAGATTAAGCCAGGATTAGATCTGGACCTTATTAGTTCCATTCGTAAACGATATCCAGACATCCCATTAATGGCAGACGCTAATTCATGCTATACATTAAATGATATCCCATTATTAAAGTCCTTAGACAAATACAACTTATTAATGATTGAACAACCATTGGCTGCAGATGATCTATTGCAACATGCAAAACTACAGAAACAAATTCAAACACCTATTTGTCTAGATGAAAGTATTTGTTCATATGATGATGCAAAAACAGCAATTGAATTAGGCAGTTGTAGAGTGATTAATATTAAATATGCTCGTGTAGGTGGTCTAACAGAAGCTAAGAAAATTCAAAACCTATGTGAGGACAACAATATCAAGGTGTGGTGTGGAGGCATGCTTGAGGCTGGCGTAGGACGTGCACATGCTATTGCATTAGCGACACTATCTAATTTTACATTACCTGGCGATACTTTAGGGTCAAGTCATTATTGGGAAGAGGATATTATATATCCTGAAGTAGTTGTTAAGAATGGATTAATAGAAGTTCCTGAAGGGGTAGGGATAGGTTATTCAATCAATCAAAAAGTTCTAGAAAAATATACAGTTAAACAAAAAATAATCATGCAAGATTAATATTGCATGATTATTTTTTTGATGTATTAGTCAAAAATTTTACTCATATAGAGTTCGTCTATGTAACTTGAGTTTATTTTAATTGATTTTTTTCTTTCCCCTTCAATTGTAAATCCAAATTTTTTATATAATGAAATAGCTTTTTGATTAGTTTTGAAAACGGATAATTCTAAACGAGTAATATTTTTTGAATGTGCCCATTTTTCAGCTTCACTTATAAGTGAAGTGCCAATTCCTTTATGTGCGAATTTTTCTAGCACGCCCATTTTTATAGAAGCACGATGTTTTGTTCTTAGTACAGTGTTGCCCATAATAGAAATAACACCGCCAATTTCTCCATCAATAATAGCTATTAGTATGATGCTAGAGTTATCGCTTTTCCATTGAGCAATCAATTTACGAAAACCTTGTACAGAAATATTAAATTCGTTTTGTCCATATTCTAAGTAATCTGTTTCGGCAAATAATTGTTGGTATAATCCTATTACTTCACGTGCGTCATCGAAGTCAATTGGACGAATAATGTATGTAGATTGATTGGCAGATTTTTTTTCAATCGTTGCTGCAATTTGGTTTATAGTAGTTTTTTCAAAGGTTACATAATAGCCTAGTTTTACGTCTGTTACACTGTAACCAAGTTCGGTCCAAGCAATAAAATGCTTCAATGGGGGCTTTGTTTTCTTCCACCAACTTTTATTTAAATAAGAGGCATTTGGAAGAGGTTGACCCATAATGGTTTCAATTTCAGAGAAGGTCAAAGTAAGCTTATCTTCTGTTGCTGCTTCAAAATAAGAAGCTAATGGTATGTATTTCTTTTCTATCTTATTATCCATATTTACCCCACTTTATTTTTGATAAATTATATAAAAATATTAACATAGGTTGGAAATGAATGACACTGATTTGTCATATAAAAGTTTCTTACTAATAAGTAATTTGCGAAAATAATATTAAAGAATCATTTTTCATACTTTATGATGTTATCGTGATAGAAGGAACTTTCATTCTTTTTCGTTAACAGATGTGATAAAATAATATCGGAATTTGTATATAATTTTTAGGAGGAATAATCATGAGTAAAATCCTTGTTTTCGGACATAAAAACCCTGATACTGATACAATTACATCTGCATTAGTATACGCTTACTTAAAACAACAAATTGGAGTAGAAGCTGAAGCTGTTCGTTTAGGCGAACCAAACAACGAAACTGCTTATGCTTTAGAAAAATTTGGATTTGAAGCACCTCGCTTCGTAGCAAAAGTAGCTCCTGAAGCTTCTCAAGTAATCCTAGTTGACCACAATGAACGTCAACAATCTGCAGATGATATTACAGAAGTACAAATTACAGAAGTAATCGATCACCACCGTATTGCCAACTTTGAAACAGCTGATCCATTGTACTACCGTGCTGAACCTGTAGGATGTACAGCAACTATTTTAAATAAAATGTTTAAAGAAAATGATGTTGAAATTCCAGCAAAATATGCTGGCTTAATGCTTTCAGCTATTATTTCTGATACATTATTATTCAAATCACCAACTTGCACATCTCAAGACGTAAAAGCTGCTAAAGAACTTGCTGAAAAAGCAGGTGTCAACGCAGAAGAATACGGTTTAGCTATGCTAAAAGCAGGTGCTGATTTAAGTGATAAATCATTAGAAGATTTACTATCTCTAGATGCAAAAGAATTTTCTATGGGAGATAACAAAGTTGTAATCGCTCAAGTTAATGCTGTAGATGTCAATGATGTATTAGACCGTCAAGCTGAACTTGAAGCTTTACTTAACAAAGAAGTTGAAGAAAAAGGATTAGATTTATTCTTCTTCGTTGTTACTGATATTTTAAATAATGATTCAGTAGCAGTACCTGTTGGTAAAGTAGCAGATAAAGCTGCACCAGCATTTGGAGCATCTTTAGAAAACAATCGCGTCGTATTAAAAGGCGTTGTATCACGTAAAAAACAAATTGTCCCAGCGTTAACAGAAGCTTTAAAATAGTATTCCTCAATCGAAAAAAGGCTATCCATCAAGTGTGGATAGCCTTTTTTGTCATCACCAAATTTTTTTACAAGTAGTTATTTGGAATTGATAGAAAATCTAGAGATCTAGTGGTTTTACAGCAGGTCCTTCTAAGACCGAACCGTCTTTTGAAAATCTTGAACCATGACAAGGACAATCCCATGTTTCGTCTGCTTCGTTCCATCGTGTTTTACAACCTAAATGTGTGCATCTTGGATTTGAGCTTCTTGTCATATATCCTCCAACTAAATCGACTACTGTTTGTCCACCTACTTTTAGTGCTTGCATGAGTGTATCTCCAATTTTCGTATGTTTCGGTGAATAAAGCTTAATCCCATCATTAGATTGCCCTAATAATCCATCACTGATTATTTGGCCGGCAACAATAGAATTAGATATGCCCCATTTTCTAAAACCTGTAGCGAGCCAAATATTAGGATAACCCGAACTAATCTGCCCTACATAAGGAAGGAGGTCAGGCGTTTCAGGGTCTTGTGCAGACCATTTAAAATCTATTTCATCAGCAGAAAATTTCTCAAAAGCTTCATTTTCAATAGCTTCATAATATATATTCGTATTTGACGAAGAACCAGCTCTTTGTGAAGAACCTGCAAGCAAAGTATAGTAATCGTTATCTATCTTAACTGTACGAATTGACCGACCCACTTGATCGATTGAGAGATATTGTCCTTTATAAGGCTCTGAACATTTAAAAGCAATTATATAAGACCGATTCACTTTTAGTTTCACTAATTGCAAGCCAACAATAGCTTCCAAAGGATAATGAGAACAAATTACTAAATCCTTACAATAAACAGTTTGCTTATTTTCTAATTCAACATATGGTTTTGACAGATTAATGTGTGCTACACGAGAATGTTCAAAAAACTTGGCCCCAGCTTTACCAGCCATATCCATAATACTCTGGCCAAATCGAACGGGATGTATTTGCGCTTGCTCTAGCATAGAGACAGAAGCTTTAGATGAATATGGGATTTCACATTTCTCACCGAATGTACCTGGTATGTGTAACAGTTTATAAGCATCCCATTCATCTTCAATCTTCTTAATATTATTGCTTTCAGTAGTGTATAAGAAAGAAGTAGCAGGTTTAATAATAGAAGAATCTACTAAATCTAGTGCAGCAGTTATAGCTTTTTGGTTAAGTTCATAATAGAGTTGAGCAGCATCCAATCCGAATTTTTCAATAATCGTTTGATATACAAGGCCGTGTTGTGCGGTCAGTTTTCCTGTAGAGTGACCGGTGGCGCCACTAAGAAAAGAATTACCTTCAAGTAAAACGACGGACTTTCCAGCTTTGGCTAAATGATAGGCTGTCATTATGCCACTTAGGCCTCCACCGATAATACACACATCGGTTTGTAAAGATTCCTGAAGGGATGAATTTATAGTCGTTTGCATGTTTTGTAACCAAATAGAGGTGGTCATAAAATCTCCTACTTATTTTTTATTTATATTATGTGAAATTTGTGGATTATTATACATGGGCAGGAAAATTGCAGAATATATAATAACCCCTATACAATAGATTGAAGAGGTGAAGGAACATGAAAATTGAGATATGGTCAGATTATGTATGTCCATTTTGTTATATTGGTAAAAGAGAATTAGAGAATGCATTAGAAAAAACAGGCTATAAAGATCAAGTTGAAGTAGAGTTAAAAAGTTATCAACTAAGTCCTGATTCACCAGCAACATCGGAGATAGGAGTCTATGAAGCATTAGCAAAAAAATACGGTACAACAGTTGAACAGATGAAAGTACAATCAGAGGGGATTATTGCACGTGCAGCATCGCTTGGATTGGATTATCATTATGAAAATATGAAACCTGCTAATACATTTAAAGCTCATCGACTAGCCAAATATGCTGACTCTGTAGGAAAAGGGGCAGAGATGAGCGAGAGACTTTTAAAAGCTTATTTCAATGAAAATAAAGAAATAGGATTAACGGAAGAATTAGTGGATTTAGGGGTAGAAGTTGGTTTAGAACGTCAAGCAATTGAAGATGTACTTAATGATGGCTCATTTGCAGATGATGTCCTATCTGATATTCAAAAAGCATCTGAGTTAGGTGTTCGTGGTGTTCCTTTCTTTGTATTTGATAACAAATACGCAATATCTGGCGCACAACCAGGAGAGGTCTTTGAAAAAGCAGTTCGGCAAGTTGCTAAAGAAGCAGGTTTACGACCAAGCTTGAAAATGATGGGGCAAGATGGTACTGGAATTTGCACAGATGGTAAATGTGAATTATAGAATCAGTCAAAAGTATGAGAACACGTTCATTGACTTAGAATGTGTTTTCTTTTAAAATGAATTTATCTCGAATTAGAGATATTCATTTAAAACCAATTGAAAGCGAGAGATATATTTAATGACTAATGTATTAGTAGTAAAAGCAAATAATCGTCCAGCTGATCAAGCTATTTCTAGTAAAATGTATGAAACATTTATGGAAGAGATTAAAGGATCTGACCTTAACGTTTCTGTATATGATGTTTATGAAGAAGATACTCCATACTTTGGACAAGACCTTCTTGAAGCGTTTGGTAAATTACAAAATGGTGAAGAGTTATCTGATCTACAAAAACGTACACTAGCTGCAAAACAAAAAGCAATGGATGCAATTTCTGCTGCTGATGTTGTCGTATTCGCATTCCCATTATGGAACGGAACAATTCCAGCTAAATTACACACATTTGTCGATTATGTTTATGCTGCAGGTTTTGCATTTAAATATGGTGAAAACGGTAATTTAGTAAGCTTAATGCCAGAGAAAAAAGCAATTTTCTTAAATGCTCGTGGTGGTATTTACTCAACTCCAGAAACAGCACCAATGGAAATGTGTGTAAACTACATGCGTAACGTATTTGGCGGCGTATTTGGTATGCAAATCATCGATGAAGTAATTATCGAAGGTCACAATGCAATGCCTGCTAAAGCTCAAGAAATTATTGCAAATGGTTTAGAAGAAGTAAAAGCTGCAGCAAAACGTTTAAAAGAACTTACTGTTAAAGCTTAATAAATATAATCATAACAATCCCGGCGCAAATTAGTGTGTCGGGATTTTTTAGTTTATAAATATTTGTGCAAGCATAAACTCATGAAAACCTATCCCCACGAATAATAACATCTCATTTTGCCTTCTTAAGTGTAATAGAATAAATACGGTGGATGAGAGAAAAAGTTTTAAAGGATAGATTGAGTAGCGGATAAAAAGAAAAAGCCCCTCACTAATGTGAGAAGGCTAAGAGGCTCTTGTATTATTGAGCTGGATTAAGTTCTAATTCAATTTTGATTTTGATGTCTTCCCCAACAAGTACGCCACCAGTTTCAAGAGCTGCGTTCCAAGTTAAGCCGAATTCTTTACGGTTGATTTTTCCAGTTGCTTCAAATGCTACAACTTCTACACCCCATGGGTTAGTACCTTTACCACCGTATTCAACATCAAAAGTAACAGGTTTTGTTACGCCTTTGACTGTGAAATCACCAGTTAATTTGTATTCGCCAGCCCCTTCTGATTTGATATCAGTTGCAACGAAAGTCATTTTAGGGAATTGTTCTGCATCAAAGAAATCAGCTGATTTTAAATGATTATCACGATCTGCATTGTTTGAGTTGATGCTATTTACATCAATGTCAAATTTGATAGAAGCAGATGTTAAATCTTCTGGGTTCATATCAATATCTGCTGTAAATGTATCAAAACCACCTTTTACTTTTGAAATCATCATATGTTTTACTTCGAATCCTAAGCTAGAGTGTGCTACGTCAACATTAAATTTTGTCATTTTAAATTCCTCCTAGAGTTAAATTTTTCTTTGTTTAATCATATTACATTATTATCTTGAAATCAAGATTTATTAATTAAAGATATTTAGTTGTTAAATATCTTTAACTGTAAATATCATTCCATTGTGATTAAAGTCTTTCACAATAATTTTCTTGTCAGTCTCTTCGTGTGAAATATCGTGTTCAACTAGATTTTGCTTTAACTTCTTCAATTCATCCATTGAAGAAAGGTTCAATGAATAGCTGATTAATCCATTAGCAACTGACGGTGCAAGTGGGGCACCAATACCATTCCATACATTTGTAGCAATATGGTGATGATAATCTCCTGCTGACATGAAATAAGCTGAACCCATAAAATTGGTTTTTAAATCTAAGCCGAGTCCATCTATATAGAAGCGACGTAATTCATCACTTAGGTCAGATACAGTTAAATGCATATGACCTAAAATAGTACCTTTAGGGAAGCCAGTCCATTCTCGATTTGGATCATACAATGCCATAATACTATTGAAATCGACTGGAATTGTATCGGTATCAATTGTACCGTCATCATGAATAGTCCATTCGTTACGAGGTCTATCTCTGTATATTTCAATACCGTTTCCCTCAGGATCTGTTAAATAGAAAGCTTCTGAGTATAAATGATCGCCAGCACCACTAAATGGTGCTTTTATCTTCATTAAATTTCCAATCATATACGCTAAATCTTCTCGACTTGGGACTAAAATAGCGAAATGATACAGTCCGGTAGTTCGAGGCGGTCTTTGAATTACATCTTTATCTGCGGTTAGGATTAAAATCGGTTCAGAGCTGCCTGCCCCGAAAATCACCGCTTGAGAGCTTTCTTCTATAAAACTGAAACCTAATGCTTGATAGAACTTTTTTTGAGTTTCAAGTGATTGAACGCGCAATTGTACATATCCCAACTGCATCTTAGGGTCTAATTTAAATGTCATAGTGATTCCTCCTTTCAAAAAGTATTTAACTTACTTTTCGTAATTTACTATAAAACAGTAAATTGATTACGTCAAGTAATTAAGTTACGAAAAGTTTACTTTTAATCGAATTGTCGTTAAAATGTATTTATTAGAGGTGAAATTTATGAAAGAAAATGCATTATGTCCACGATTATCAAAAGCAATGGATTTAATCGGTAAACGCTGGGTTGGTTTAATTTTGTATGAATTATTAGAAGGACCTAAACGTTTTAGCGAAATTGAATCTTCACTTCCTATTAGTGGCCGTTTACTATCAGAGCGTTTGAAGGAATTAGAAAAAGAAGGACTTGTAGAAAGACAAGTTTACACAGAAGTTCCTGTTCGCGTTGAATATAGTCTTACAGAAATGGGTTTAAGCTTAAAAGATGCAATTGATGCAATTGAAATGTGGTCAAAAAGATGGCTTTAAGTGATTTTCACTTGTAAAATAGCCGTTGTATATTCATACTTAATGAAGGAAAAGAAAGTATGAAAGGAATGGACTTTCCATTATGAAAGAACAATGGGTCAATGATTTATATAAGATTGTAAATTCTAAAGATATTAAAATAGATGAACCACTAAAAAATTACACAATGACAAAACTTGGAGGTAATGCAGATATACTTGTAATGCCTTCAACAGAAGATGAGGTAGCTGAAGTTGTAAAATATGCACATCTCAATAATGTTCCGATTTTCTTATTAGGAAATGGCTCGAATATGGTGATAAGAGACGGTGGTATTAGAGGGATTGTATTAAATCTTTCTAAACTCGATGAAATTCGTATTGAGGGTACAACGGTGTATGCACAATCTGGTGCACTTATTAAAGACGTGTCAAAGGCTGCTGCTGCTAAGTCGCTAACAGGCCTTGAATTTTCTTGTGGAATTCCAGGTTCTATTGGTGGTGCGATGGCTATGAATGCTGGTGCATATGGCGGAGAGATTAATGATGTTATTGTTAGTTGTAAGGTATTGACTAAAGCAGGTGAAGTATTAAATCTTTCAAAAGAACAATTAGAACTTGGCTATCGTAAAAGTATTATCGCTAAGAATGGTTATTATGTTTTATCATCTATTTTCAAATTGGAAAATGGGGATAAAGAAACGATTGATGCTACAATTGCAGATTTAACATTTAAGAGAGAATCTAAACAACCACTTGAATATCCTTCAGCGGGAAGTGTCTTCAAACGTCCTCCAGGTTATTTTGCCGGAAAGCTAATCCAAGATAGTGGTATGCAAGGAAAAGGTGTCGGTGGCGCCGAAGTTTCAACAAAACATGCAGGCTTTATTATTAATAAAGGTAACGCTACTGCTACTGACTATATTGAAACCATTCATATGGTACAAAAAGCTGTAAAAGAAAAATTCAATGTAGATCTTGAAACAGAGGTGAAAATTGTTGGAGAAGATTTAGCTACTGATAAAGTAGATTAAACCTTCTATTACTGTAGGATAGTCTAAAATACAGAAGCATTTTTTATTAGCGCCTTTCGTTCGTATAGACGGAAGGTGTATTTTTACATATAGGAGATTTTGAATATGAAATTCATATCATGGAATGTAAATGGTATTCGTGCATGTTTGAAAAAAGGCTTTCAAGATTATTTTGATGAAATGGATGCGGACTTTTTTAGTATTCAAGAAACAAAATGTCAGGCTGGACAAGTAGATTTAGAAATTCCAGGCTATTATCAATTTTGGAATTATGCTGAACGGAAAGGGTATTCAGGTACAGCAATTTTTACAAAACATGAGCCAATATCAGTAAAATATGGAGTTGGGGATTGTGATACACAAGAAGAAGGCCGAATTATTACACTAGAATATGAAACCTTTTATTTAGTAAACGTTTATACGCCAAATTCCAAAAGAGATTTGACGCGTTTGGAATATCGTGTTGTTTGGGAAGACGAATTACGTGCTTATTTAAAATCATTAGATAAAGTAAAACCTGTTATATATTGCGGAGATTTAAATGTTGCACATGAAGAAATAGATTTAAAAAATCCAAAAGCAAATATAGGGAATTCTGGTTTTACAGATGAAGAAAGAGGAAGAATGACTAGACTGCTAAATTCCGGATTCACCGACTCTTTTCGTTATCTATATCCAGATGTAACCGATCGTTACACCTGGTGGTCTTATATGAATAAAGTACGTGAAAGAAATATTGGTTGGCGTATAGATTACTTTATCGTATCGAATCGCTTACAAGAGAAAATCATTAATGCTGAGATTCACGACAATGTTTTAGGTAGTGATCATTGTCCAATCATGTTAGAAATAAAATAGACATATTATCTGAGAGGGCTTATCCAATGAATGGATGAGCCCTTTTATTTATTTGGATTTAGGGATAAATTGAGAGGCCTTGGAATATAGAGAGTGTAGGGGGGATATGTATGATGAAAAGAAAAAGACGACTGTGGAAATGGGTTTTAAGTATACTCGGAATTCTTGTACTAATCGTAATAGCATCTGCCCTTTATGTGAATTATTATATCGACAAAACTTTACCTGACATTGAAGGGAAGGTCATCGTTAAAGGCATGGATGAAGATGTTAAAGTTACAAGAGACGAGAAGGGTGTACCTCATATACATGCAAAATCTGATGCAGATCTTTATCGTGCACAAGGGTATGTTCAGGCACAAGATCGCTTATTCCAGATGGATTTATCAAGGAGACAAGCAAGTGGAACATTATCAGAAGTAGTGGGATCTTCCACGATTAAGACCGACAAATTTTTTAGAACGTTTAGTCTTAGAGATGCTGCAAAAAAGTCATATGATGGTTATTCAAAAGAAGCTAAACAGGTTTTAGGTTGGTATGCAGAAGGGGTGAATGCATATATAAAACAAGCTAAAAAAGAAGGAACATTACCTTATGAGTTTAAGGTGTTAGGATATGAACCAACGCCATGGACAGCAGTAGACTCTTTAACAATTGGTAAATATATGGCATACGATTTAGGTGGAAATTGGAGTATGCTGGCATTTAGACATTGGGCATTAGCAAATCTAACCGCAGATGAAGTACAGGAATTAATGATACATTACCCTGAAAATGCTAAATCTATTATTGAAGAGAATATCGAAAATACCGTAAAAGTTTCAGGTCAATTTGATGCGTCCCTGATTCCAAATGAATTCAATGGAAGTAATAACTGGGTCCTATCTGGAGATAAAACACAAAGTGGTAAACCGCTCTTGGCGGATGATCCACATTTAGGATTGAGCACGCCATCTATATGGTACCAGATGCATCTGACTTCGCCTTCTCAAAATGTGAGTGGTGTAATTTTTGCTGGTATTCCAGGTATTATATTAGGACATAATGATCACATTGCTTGGGGTGTTACGAATGTAGGGCCAGACGTGCAAGATTTATATATTGAAATACCAAATCCAGATAATCCGACACAGTTTAAATATGAAAATAAATGGGAGCAGGCAGAGGTCCGCAAAGAAAAGATTAAAGTAAAAGGGGAAAAAACGATTGATTATAAGCTTGTTGTGACAAGACATGGTCCAATTATCTCGGACTTAGCCTTTAAAAAGGAAAAACCTACTGCAGTATTTTCGATGCAATGGACAGCGCTACAATCTACACAAGAGTTGCAAGCTATATTAAATTTAGATAAAGCAAAAAATTGGCATGAATTTGAAACGGCTTTAACGGATTTTAAAGCACCTGCTCAAAATTTTGTATTTGCATCAACCGACGGAACAATTGCATATAAAGCGAATGGTCTAATTCCAATACGTAAAAGAGGGGATGGACAATTCCCTGTACCAGGATATTCTGCAGATTATGGCTGGAAAGGATATATTGATTTTAATCAATTGCCGAAAGTAGTTAATCCAGATAGCGGTTATATTGCAACTGCGAATAATAAGGTAGTGGGTAGCGGGTATCCTTATCATATTACTGATTTTTGGGCACAACCATATCGTTATGAACGAATAGTTGAAATGCTAGAGGAGAAAGATGATTTTACAGTTGAAGATATGGAGAATATGCAATTAGATACAGAAAACCTATATGCAAAAGAATTCTTGCCAAACCTAATTGAATCTGTAAAAAAACAAGGGAAACTTGAGGATGTTATAAAGATGATGGAAGAGTGGGATTACCAAGATTCTGTATCAGAAGGTGCACCGCTCATATATAATCTGTGGATGATTAAAATACAACAACAGCTCTTTAAGAAATCAATGCCTGCGGATGTTTATGATATGATGCCCGGAAAGTATAATATTACAGATGAAATACTTCGCCAAGCGTATAAAGGAAAACCTGGTGAATTTGTCGATAAGGCTGGTGGGATTGACGAACTTGTTACGAAAGCTTTACAAGAAACTGTAAAGGATATAAAAGAATCTCATGGTGAAGATTTATCAAATTGGCGATGGGGTGATTATCATCAAGTAGTATTCAAACATCCACTATCATCTGCATCTCCAATACTCGCCAAACTATTAGATTCGAAGAAGACTCCAGTTTCTGGTTCAAAGGTAACTGTTCGAGCAGCTGCTTCCGATAAAACAGGCATTGTTAATCATGGAGCATCATGGAGATTTGTAGCTGATTTAAGTGATTTATCGAAAGCTTATCATATTGTTGGGCCTGGTCAATCTGGGCATGTAAGATCACAGTGGTACCATGATCAAGTAGACGATTGGGTGAACGGAACGTACCATGAAACAGTGATTAATGGTAAAATTTCAGATGGCTATACATTAATATTAAAAGCAAAATAAAACTGTTAGAAAGCGAGTTAGGAAAATTCTAAAAAAATATTTAGATGGAATGAAATAACTATTTCGTTTTAGCAGTTCAATTGAAGGTGTATTTTGTGTTAAAAAACGTAGTAGCGGTTACAATAGGTGGAATGTTGGGGACATTGATGCGGTATGGCGTTATAGTTATTGTTCCAACTGAGTGGATGCTGTGGATTGTAAACAGTGTAGGAAGTTTTTTGATGGGTATTTTAAATGGTTTATTCACACGTTTTCCACAGTATTCTGGGTGGAAGGTATTTTTGACAACTGGATTACTAGGTGCCTTCACGACATTTTCTACATTTTCAGCTAGATGGCTTCAACTAATGCAAACCAATGTGTTTATGGCAATTATTTACGCAATTATGATGACGGTACTTTGTATTGTATTGGCATCATTCGGCTTTTTACTTACAAGTCCTAAAAAGAAAGCAGGTGAGCGTTCGTGAACTGGCTCGCACTTGCTATTGGTGGAGGACTTGGAGCGTTAGCACGATTTAGTATTATTAAATGGATGGTGTATAAAGCTCAACCATATTATGTAGCAACATTTATCGTAAATAGTGTAGGTTCATTATTTATGGGAATGGCACTACATATATCAGTGAATCATCAAGAGTTATTGACAGCGTTCGTTGTGACGGGGTTTTTAGGAGCGTTTACAACATTTTCTACTTTTGCGTTCGATACTGTCCGTTTAATACAGGAAAAGGATGTACGTGGAGTATTTTTATATCCTGTTTTAACGTTATTTGTGGGTATTATCTTCGTCACTTTAGGATGGCAAATCCTATAAAAAGATTGGCTTTAGTAGCCAATCTTTTTATTTTTTACGTCAAATTTGCCTTTTCTACAATTCGATTTTTACGTCCAACTGTTGTTTCGGCATGTAGCAATGATTGATAGACAGATTCTTCTGTAGCCTCAATCGTTGCTTGAAAGAGATCATTCATTAGCTTCGAATCATCTCTCACAAATGCTACCGCATCTCCAATAGATGAACTAGATTGGTGTGGGATTGTGTATGCAGTTGAAAATGCAATAATAATATCGCCACTGCCATTATGGATGTGTGTACCTGTTCTTCCAAGTCCGATAGCTGCCCTTTTAGCTAGTCTTTTTAGTTGCCGATCACTAACCGGTGCATCTGTTGCGATTACGATGATGACAGAGCCATCAGGTTTTTCGATAGGTGAATCTTGTTGCCAACTGGCGAAACGACATTCACTAGCGTTACCAAAATTTGTGAGCGATAAAGCACCTACTGTAAAAATTTCATCATCTTGTTCGATAATTCTAGAAGATGAACCAATACCTCCTTTTTGTTCATAGCAGATCATGCCTTTTCCGGCACCGACTGCGCCTTGTTCAAAGGGTGCATGCTTTGCATTATGTATAGCGGAAACAGCATGTTCAGGTTTTACAGCGCGAAGCCTCATACTATTAAGATAGCTATCATTACATTCACCAACAACAATATTGAGGGAACTAGTAGAGTCGCCGATACTAGGATTTTGATGAAGTAAATAATCTAAAGTTCCTTCTAAAACGGACGCAACACTGAATGTATTTGTAAGCATAAGCGGGGACTCCATCAAACCTAATTCTTCTACTTGAACAAGCCCTACTGATTTTCCAAATCCGTTCAATACAAAGCATGCTGAAGGTACCTTCTGCTCAAACAGATTGCCTCCATGTGGTAATATAGCTGTTACACCTGTACAAATTGTATCTTCCGCATTTAATTTCTCATATAACGTAACGTGACCAACATGAACATCCGAAACATCTGTAATCATATTCCAACGCCCTTTTTTCATAAAACCACCCCTTCAGTTGATAGTATTTCCCTTAAATGTTTTAAAGGGATTAAGCATTTCTTTAAAGTTTCTAGTGAACATTAGAAGAATCTTTCTATGTAAGGTTCACTTTATACAAATATACAAAAATAGTAAAAAATTCTCAAATTGAATTTAGGATAGTATATTGAGGAATAAATGATTAACAAAACTACTAATTATTCCGGTATGATAGGGAATATAGAATTTATGATTTATGTATGAATAAGGAATCGTTGGACGATTGATATAGTACTTGTAGTGATTATGGTAATGGAGGCGAATAATATGAAACTAATTGAATGGACTATAGAAGAACAAGAACAACTAATCGAATTTATGACAACAAATGTATGGCCTTATCATGAGAATACACATCCTGCAAGAGAAATTATCGAAAAAGCAATTGATGAAGGTGGTTATGAATCAGATCAAGCAAAAACTTTTTGGTTAGTAAATGATGAGAACTTACAAGTAGGAATGGTAAAAATATACGATTTGCAGGATGAAATTCCATTGTTTGACTTACGTATAGCAGAAAAATGGCGAGGATTAGGCTATGGCACAAAAGCATTAAAATTAGTAAGTGAATATGTATTCTCGTTGCCAAATAATAAAATACGTATAGAGGGCCATACTAGACAAGATAATATTGCCATGAGGAAAACGTTTGAGAAAGCGGGGTTTGTCAAAGAGGCGCATCTTCGTCAAGCTTGGTACGTACCGAAGGAAAATTCATACTACGATGCGGTTACATATGGAATTACGCGTCAAGATTATTTGGAGGGAAAAACCACTCCTGTTAGCTGGGAAGACGAAGAAAAAAATGAAAATATAAATTATAAAGATAGATGGGATTTCCCAAGTAGCTTTGATTCAGAAAGATTAATCATTCGTATGCCACATATAGAAGATGTCGATTCTGTTTGGGAAGCTATTGCACATTCGGCGAAAAACTTAAAGCCCTTCATGAATTGGGCGCAGACAATGCCTAAGAAAGAGGAGACGAAAGAAAATCTTCGTCAAGCTATTGGTGATTTTATAACAAGGAAAGACTTACGATTACATGTATTCCTAAAGGAAAGTGGAGAATTTATCGGTTCTTCAGGATTGCATAATATTGACTGGACTATTCCTAAGTTTGAAATCGGCTATTGGGTAGATGCAAGACATGAAGGAAACGGTTATATGACAGAAGCTGTACAAAGAATTTCTCAATTTGCATTTAAAGAATTAGGTGCAAAACGGCTGGAAATTCGTTGCGATAGTGATAACATAAGAAGTCGGGCTGTCGCAACTAGAGCGCAGTTTGAATTAGAAGGAATATTAAAACAAGATAGTCGCTCAGCAGATGGAAAGAAGCTACGTGATACATGTGTATATGCAAAAATTCAATAATTTAGGCGATATATTATGAATTAAATTTAACGCTTTTACACTACAGGTTACGTTTTATAGTTTCATGTAGTAAACTAGAGAGATAGGAAATCGAAAGAGAGGGAATTGAGATGCCGACACCGAGTATGGAAGATCACATCGAACAAATCTATTTACTAATTGACCAGAAAGGTTACGCGCGTGTATCGGACATAGCCGAAGCATTGTCAGTTCTGCCTTCTTCAGTTACCAAAATGGTACAGAAACTTGATAAAGATGGTTATTTAGTTTACGAACGATATAGAGGACTATCTTTAACGCCAAAAGGGTTAAAATTAGGTAAACGACTAGTAGAGAGACATAGCTTATTGGAACAGTTTTTAAGACTAATTGGTGTAGATGAAGAAAGAATTTACAATGATGTGGAAGGGATTGAGCATCATTTAAGCTGGAATTCTATTGATCGAATAGCAGATCTTATCCAAGTACTAGAAGAGAATCCCGACTTTATCCACAAACTAGAAGAGTTAAAAGATACTCATTCCGGTGAATGATAGATGTCATATGAAAGGAGTTTGCATTATGACAGAGTTGCAATCAGGTGACGTAGTAAAATTAGTAGTAAAAGAAGAACAAGAGTCAAAATATGTATTAACAAATGATAATGTAGATATCCCGTTGAATATTTCGGAAGTAACGGAACCTTTAAAGGTTAATCAAAAAATTGAAGTATTTTTATATGCAGATCGAAGAGGTAATTTAGCTGCAACAACGGCCTTACCACATATTCTTAAAGGTGAATATGGATGGGCACGCGTGTTACATGTTAAAGACCGTGAAGGCGCATATGTAGATATCGGTACTTCAAGAGAAGTTCTAGTGCCAGCTGAAGACTTACCTAAGTTAAAATCACTATGGCCTGAACCAGGAAACCATTTGTATGTAACGTTACGTACAGACCGTGAAGGCGGATTATTTGGTCGTTTAGCTACCGAGGAAAAAATATTAGAATTATATGAGGATGCAGATCCTGAATTGTTCAATAAAAATATTTTAGCTCGTCCGTATCGTTTGTTACCGGTCGGAACATTTTTACTTGGTGTTGATACACCATATCGTATTTTTGTTCATGAATCTGAACGTGGAGCAGAACCACGCCTTGGTTCAGATATTAGCGTTCGAGTTATTGAAGTAAAAGAAGATGGTACTATAAACGCTTCTATGCTTCCCCGAGTTTATGAACGTCTAAGCGATGATGCAGAGCAAATTTTTAAATACCTAGAAGATGTTGGTGGAAAAATGCCATTTGGCGATAAATCTTCACCAGAGGAAATTAAAGAAATGTTCCATATGAGTAAGGGTGCTTTTAAGCGTGCGCTAGGTACACTTATGAAAGCTAACCGAATTACTCAAGAAGACGGTTGGACATCAATTAAATAATATATGAAGAGCAAAAGGAGAAAGTTTACCCACTTTCAGAAACTTTTTGCTCTTTTTAACGTATTATTAGTAAAGATATTTAGAATTACTTAATATTTCTTTTTGAACTGGAAAATTATTTTATGAAAGGATTTGGCTCAAATAATTTCATAATATTTACTAGAAGTGACTAAAACAAATCTAGAAATGATGAAAGTCTAAGGAGGAAATTCCACAATGAAAAAACAAATCTTTGCTGTCATTGCAGCGATGAGTTTGACAACAGCCATTGTTGCACCAACAACAAGTTATGCAAGTACAAATTCATCTCAATCGTCGGATGAAGTGGTCAATGAAAAATTAGGAGTTCCAATTGTTGTTTATGGCGGAAGTCTTTCAGAAAGCGAAAAAGTAAGTGTGAAAAATAGCTTAGGCATTGCAAATAACTCTGATGTCCAAGAAATTACAATTACAGGTGCAGATATCGCAAAATACATTGAAAATGGGAATTCAAGTGCACGTCTATATTCATCTGCTAAAATTACACCAAAAGATGCTGGCTCTGGCTTAGTTATCAACATAGTGACACCTGAAAATATTACAGAGGTAACTTCTGATATGTATAGTAATGCAATGCTAACAGCAGGGATTGAAGATGCTACAGTTGAAGTAGCTGCACCTAAAAAAGTAACAGGACACTCTGCACTTGCAGGCATTTACAAGGCATACGAAGTAACAACTGGTAAAAAACTAGATAAAGACCGTACAGATGTAGCGAATCAAGAGCTTTCAGTAGCCACTGATTTGGCTCAAAATTCTGGTGTGGACGAAGAAAAGGTAAGTCAATTATTAACAGACATAAAAAAACAAATTGCTGAACAAAAACCAGCAACAAAAGAAGATGTCGAAAAAATTGTTGATGAACAACTTAAAAAGTTAGAGATTAACTTAAGTGATAAAGACCGCCAATTATTAATTGATTTAATGGATAAAATCAGTAAACTTGATATTGATTTTAGCAAATGGTCAACACAATTAGATGATTTAAGTGGTAATATTAAAGATCAATTAAATAAAATAAACGAAGACATTAAAAGTGACTCAGGTTTCTGGGCGAGTGTGAAAAGCTTCTTTCAGAAAATAATTGATGGTATTAGCGGATTATTTAGCTAATTCTGTCCTGAATTTGTACCGAATATAAATCCCGCATCACACACTAACATACTTTAGCGATAATATGCTAAACTAAATTTATTACATGGGGGGTGTGAAAATATGGAATTTAAATTAAGTAAAAGAGATGCTGAAGAATTTGCCTTTGAGTATGAAAAAGAAGGTAAAGTACTTGCAGAAATTATTTGGACACAGTTAGGCGACATAATGGTAGTTGAGCATACTTTTGTTGATAGCTCCTTACGCGGTCAAGGAATTGCAAAACAACTCTTAAATCGGGCTGCAGATTATGCTCGTGAAAACGAATATAAAATTGAAGCCGTTTGTTCCTATGTAGTCAAAGCTTTTGAAACATCACATGAATATGATGATATAAAAGCATAAGTGTTTCGTAGTAACTTTTTTAACGAATGTTAGTAAGCTAAACAGCATAAATTTATAAGGATTATCAAATAAGTGAAAATTACTTATAAGATAGTCCTTTTTTGTATAGAATAAGAAAATCTGAAACTTTTTGAAAGTAGTAACGTATAGTAATCTATAACAATAATATAGAGGTGGTTTAGTGAAAAGAACGATTGAAATAGTTTTAGGTAGTGTAGGTACGCTCTTCAATCTGATTGCAATTGCAATTATGGGGTTAATCGTAAAACTTGTTTCAGAAGTGAAGAATAACACGCAATTACAAGATGAATTGGTTACAGAATTTAAAAATCAATTAACAAATGACCCTCAATTCAAGGATACTGATATACAAGCCTTTGCTGAAAGTATGGTATCAGCGATAAATTTTCTAGGCCCTTTTGGTTGGTTTATCATCATTTGCTTTATCGTTAGTGTTGTTGCAGGAATAGTGGGGATAGTTCAAGCAGTAAGGACAAAGAATAGGGCGAATTTTGCAGGAAGTATGTTTATAGTGGCTGGAGTATTTGCTGGAATACTATCTTTAACGTCTATTGTTTACTACATTGCTGCAATTATGTGCTATGTACGAAAACCAAAAGCAGAATCTAGCGATGTAACTTATCCTAATTCCTCTGTCATTTAGATTAAGAGGTGATCTCAATAAACAATCGTTCGGATTGGTAAATGAGATCGCCCTTTACTTTTTTATACGAAAAATTTTCCTTCTATTAAGCAAATAAGCGTATTTCGAATATTTGGGGGAACTTTCTCTAACTTGATCGTAGGATCATAAATTTGCATATGGGTTATCATTGCTAAGAAAGAACCAATTATCCCAACTTGAAATAGGATTAAATCGATTTTAGGTAAATCTCCTTTATCCATTCGATTAACAAGTTCCCAATCTGCATTAGACATACTGTATATATTCGCAATATACTGTTCGGAAAGTTCTGGATGTTTTGTTGATTCATTGAAAATGATTGAATATTGAGGACGATTATAAAAAACTTTGTCTATCAATTCGTTAGTCCATACACTCAACAGTTCTTGATTAGTTAACAGTTGGTAATTTTTATTTTCCATAAAGGGTATGCATTCAGGTTCAACTGTTGATAATAGTAATGTCATTTTGCTTTTAAAATATTTATATAAAGTGGCTTCAGATACTCCTGCTTCTTTAGCAATGATAGCTGTAGTGGTTGCATCGTAGCCTTTTTTATAAAATAAGTTGCGGGCAGTTTTAATAATCTTTTCTTTTGTTAAAGTACCTTTTTTCTTTTTAACAGATTGTACTTCTGTCATTTTGCATAACCACACTTCCATTTCGTGCATTTTCTTATTATGATAGCAGAAAAAAAGCATAGGTCATAGGAGAGAATTATTTTATCTCTTCATAGAAATTTCTATAGGCTAGTGGGATATAAAAACAGTCTTTAAACGTGACAAATTATTATAAAATCAACTTGATAATGTGTATTTTCTAAAAAATAGGGTATAGTTAATTTAGAAAGATAATGGGAGGAATGATTGATATGGCAAAAGGAAAATCTCTATTAATAGCGGGACTTGCTGCAGGTGCATATGCGTATTTTCGTAAAAAAGAAAATCGAGATAAAGCAGTAGAAGCATTTAATAGTACGAAGGCTAAACTAAATGGCCTTATGGATAAAGTACCTGATTCATCAGTTACTGTTGCCCCAGATGCTTTTAATACAACAACAGCTGACGGTTATGCCAATGCACATCAAACTTACAATGACGATGATACAAAAATGATTTCTGAAGGTTCTGCAACTGCAATTCATTATGAAAATGAAGAACAACATGAATTCTTGAATGGTATAAAACCACCTAAAGATCTTAACTAATCATCTATAAGTAAAAAAGACTCAGCAGAAATGCTGAGTCTTTTTTTGAAGACCTGTTATTTTTCTTCTTCTGGAAGCATTGTACCATATTTAGCTAAGTTAGTATGGAATGAAAATGCTTTTTCTAATACGTGAGGAGTTTGTCCACCACGAGTTTTTGCTTCTTCATAGTATGCACGAAGAGCAGGTTTGAATTTAGGGTGTACACATTTTTCAATAATAAGCTCTGCACGTTCACGAGGAGTTAAACCACGTAAGTCTGCAAGACCTTGTTCTGTTACGACAACATCAACATCATGTTCTGCGTGATCAACGTGTGATACGAACGGAACTACTGATGAAATTTTGCCATCTTTCGCAGTGGATTTAGTAACGAAAATTGAATAGCGACCATTGCGTGCAAAATCGCCAGATCCGCCAATACCATTCATCATTTTAGTACCTGACACATGAGTAGAGTTTACGTTACCATAAATGTCAAATTCAATAGCTGTATTCATGCAGATAGGACCCAAGCGACGAATAACTTCAGGACTATTTGAAATTTCTTGTGGACGTATTATTAATTTATCTGCATATTTATCTAAATGATGGAATACGGATTCCATTTTTTCTTTAGATAATGTAATTGAACAGCAAGAAGCAGCTTTTACTTTACCAGCATCAATTAATTCAAATACTGCATCTTGTAAAACTTCAGAGAAAACTTCAAGATCTTCAAATTCAGATTTTACCATCCCAGATAATACTGCATTTGCTACTGAGCCAATTCCTGATTGAAGAGGAGCAAGTTTATTTGTTAAACGGCCTGCTTTAATTTCATCTCGGAAGAAGTCTAAAAGATGATCTGCCATTTGTTGTGTTTCATCGTCAGGAGGAAGTACTAATGATGGAGAATCCTCTTGATCTGTAAGGACAACAGCAATTACTTTTTCCATATTCAAAGGAATACCTTTTTGACCAATACGATCTAAAGTATGGACAATAGCAAAAGGTTTGCGTTCTCCTTGAGGTTCAGGAAGATAAATATCATGAAGTCCTTCAAGTTCTGGATATGAAGAAAGGTTTAATTCAATAATAACTTTGTCGGCTTCTTCAACAAAGATAGGTGAGTTACCCACTGAAGTTGTTGGAATCAACAAGCCGTCTTCGGTAATTGCAGTCGCTTCAATAATTGCAACATCAACTTTTTTTATAGCACCTTGACGTAAAAAGTCAGCAGTCTCTCCCAAATGTTGATCCATAAACGATAGATCGCCTTTATTAATATGACCTCTCATAGTACGATCCACTTGGAATGGTAAGCGTTTTCTAATAATTCCAGCATCAGACATCTTAGCATCTGAATCATGACCAAGTGATGCACCAGTGTACACGTCTACTTTGAATTTTTCAGTTTTACCGCGTTCAGCTAAAGCATTTGGTACAGCCTTGGCATCCCCACCACGAGTAAAACCACTTAATCCTAAAGTCATTCCATCTTCTATTAGCGCTGCTGCTTCAGCGGCTGTCATAATCTTATTAGCAAGTTGTGGATAGCGAAGTCTTTCTTCTACATTTACTGTCATTGAAATCTCTCCTTCTGTTTAATAGAAAATTTCATATCAATTGTGAAAAATTTTTTCACTTGAAGCATGAAGCATAGGTGTTTAAATATTGCCAAAATTATAGTATCACCGAATTATCACAATTTGTTCATAAGTGCATGAAAAGGTTTAAAAAGCGACTGAAACAGAAATGTTTTGCATTAAAGAGAAAAGGAGCTGTACCAAAATAGTTTTGGTCAACTCCATTAAAATAACCGTGGAATTTATTTCTAGAATCCCAATGAACGGCGGAAATAACTTGCATAGCGTTGGCTCACAGGGATTCGTGTGCCATCCTTCATAATGAGTAGGAATGTAGAATGTGAATCTGGTTGAATTTCTTCGATAAAATCAATGTTTACAATATATGAACGATGACATCGAATAAATCTATCATGTGATAGGAATAACTCAAGATCACTTAAATTTAAGCGATGATAGCCTTCTTTTTGCATAGTTTTGACGAAAGTTTTACGAAGCTGAGTTTCTAAATAGATGACTTCATTATGCTTCACTGGATACCAGCAGTCGTCAATTTTAATCGTGATGTAATTTGTTAAGAAAGGAGAAGGCTTTTGTGGGAATACTGCTGTGATTGCTCCTTTTATTTCCCCTTCTTCCACTAATGGAATACTCATTCCATAATAAGGAACACCAAATATTTCAGGTTCAATAAAAGAATTTATTTTTTGTCCATAATCAAGTGCTTTTTGAGTTGCAGAACCTTCTGGTATAGCATCACCAGGCTTAATCTTCAAGTCAATTTTCTTACTTGGTTGATAATATAAATATTTTTTTGTATCTGAAATAACGATTGAAGTGTTATCTGGGAAAAATTCCTTAATAACTTGTATCAATTCCTCGATAGATCGTGGATCCATTAACTTATACCTCGTTTCTTTCCATCTTGAGAATTCTTTCACATATTATTACTATAGAGTATTTATAAAATTAAGTATAGCTAATAAATGCATGAGTTCATACAAAAATGTGACATAAATTTGTCTATATAAATACTATAATTTGATAACCGATAAAAATAAAGATAAAAATTTATTAAAAAATTTCAGTATATGTATTATTTTTACATAAGTATATTTTATTTTTTTAAGAAGATTGACCCATACATAAACGTAAATTTTCTTCTTACTTGGTTAATAAAACTATTTTCATATTACCATTTTCGTTATATAGTAAGAATAATGTAACAGAAAATTGTTTAATATTATAGAAAGATGGGGAGTTTATGCTAGAACACCAATATTCCATTTCAGAATCTATCTCTAAAAGGTACTTTAAGGAAATTGAAATGATGAATCAATACGAAGGTATAGAGAAATTCTTTGATATTGAAGCGCAATTATTGAGGCAAATTAATCAATTAGAAGCCGAGGCTGCGAAGAAATCATTGCAGGAGTTACTTAATATTCTATCTATACGCGCAGGTAAGCAATTCTTTAGAGCTGTTAGACATTATTTTGTTATTCTATCGTCAGTTGTCACTAGAAAACTAATAGAGAACCAGGCACCATCAAAAAAGGTTTTTGCTTTTAACGTGGCATGTGTGGAGATGATTGATGAACGCATGAATGATGCGGAGTATTTACAATTTGCAGATGACTTAATAGAATTTTATATTTATGTTATATCCGAAAGAAAACAACCTTACTATAAACATCAAACCGTTAATAAGGTGATCATGTTTATCGACGATGAGATTGAATCGGATTTATCTGTAGAAGATATAGCATCATACTTTAAAATTAGCACAAGTCATTTATCACGAATTTTCAAAGAGCATGTAGGGATAACCTTAGTAGAGTATTTAAATGTTAGAAGAGTAGAAGAATCACAATATTATTTACGACATACAAATAAAAGTATTTCTGATATTTCGGAGCAATTCCATTTCTGTAATCAAAGTTACTATACTCGTATTTTTAAAAAATATGTGGGTGTTACACCAAAACATTTTAAAGATAATCCAGAACTTGAGTATTTCCGTTTCCAATTACCTGAAAGACTTTTATAATTTAAAAATTACATATATTATTTTTCGTGCATTACTTTGATTTGATTAGTATCCTCTATATAATGTATACTTCACTATAGCTTGAGAAATTGTAGGTGAAAATATTGAAGAAAAAACTTTGGTTAATCTCAATGCTTGGTTTAGCGCCATTCGTGTTAGCTGGATGTGATTCAGTCAAAAACCAAGAAGGCTTTTTTTATAGTACATTTGTAAAACCAATGGAATTCCTGCTAGATTTCTTCGGTAATAATATATTTGGCGGTAGTTATGGACCTGCTATTATTCTCATTACCGTTATTATTCGATTAGTCTTAATGCCTTTCATGCTTAAAAACTACAAGAATCAGCAAGGCATGAAGGACAAAATGGATAAATTAAAGCCAGAAATGGACGAAATACAAAAGAAATTAAAAGCAGCGAAAACAAAAGAAGAGCAAATGGCATTACAACAAGAAATGATGGGCTTATATAAAAAATATAACGTTAATCCTATGAACATGGGATGTTTGCCTGTTATTATTCAAATGCCAATAATTATGGGACTATATTATGCAATCCTATATTCTGGTGAAGTACAAGCGCACCCATTCTTATGGTTTGAGCTTGGTAAACCGGATATAGTTATGACGATTATCGCGGGGGTAGTTTACTTTATCCAAGCACAAGTATCGTTATGGACAGTTCCAGAACAACAAAAATCTCAAATGAAAATGATGATGTACATTTCTCCAATTATGATTATGTTCATCTCATTCTCTAGCATGGCAGCATTACCACTTTACTGGTCAGTCAGCGGTGCAATCTTGATATTCCAAACATATCTAGGACGTAAATTCTATTCAGTACACCCTGAAAAAGAAACGAAAGAAGTTTCAAATGGATCAGAAGAAAAAAGAAAGTTAACACCAGCAGAGAAACAAGCTGCAAAATCAGCAAAGAAAAAAAGTAAAAAATAAGTTAAACTTAAACGGGGTGATTCATGCACCCCGTTTTTTATATAAAAATCTATTTTTTAAGAAAATAGTGTGATAAGTGAAGTTTTACGTTAACTTTATTATTGAAATAGATTTTTATTATTATGTCTTAAAAAAACAGTTATTAAAACCTATATAAAATGATTAGGAGAGAGATAATATGAATGCAAAATTAGTATCAGGCATACTAGTAACTATTACAAGTTTACTTGCCGTATTTTTTGTGATTAAACAAAATTTTAATCTTGCGGTTCTGTTTATATCATTAATGTTTGCAATTACAAATACATTTCGTGCAAAGGATATGGAAAAACAGGGTTTTACTAAAGAAGCAAAATGGATGAAGGCTATGGCCTTATTCTTTGGAGTTGCTACTTTAGCAATCCTCGTTATGATAATTATTTGATCATAATCGATATCGAGCATGTTGATGTTTGATATTGATTTTTGTAAAGTAGAGAATATAAATTGAACAATGTGATTTTCCTAGCTGTTCTACCTTAGTAGAATATGAGATAAGGTTATTTGTTAAATAGAGGTGTATAAAAGGTGAGGAAAGGGAAGTATTACCGATTTCCGATAGCTATTGCTTCAATTATTGCTATTTCTGGGAGTCTACTTGCAGGTTGTGGGGAAACACAACAAGCAAAACAATCTACCAAAGAAGAACAGAAGGCTGTTAGCCATGATACAACAGAAAATAAGAAAGCTACAAATTCATCAGATATTACAAAAAAAGAGCAAAAAGTAGATGCAGGCGGTTATATTGAAGGTAAAAAACTACCGAAAAAGCCGACTTATATAAAAGGAATTTTAGTTGCAAGTAAACAATATCCATTACCATCCAATTTTACTCCAGGTGAAAATAAAGATGCACGAGAAGCTTTTGATGAGTTGAATGCAGCAGCATTATTAGAGGGATTTAAATTTGATGCGTTTAGTACATACCGTTCTTATGATCGCCAAGTTGAATTGTATGAAGCATATGTAAAACGTGATGGAAAAAAGGCAGCTGATACTTATAGTGCTCGTCCAGGATATTCTGAACACCAAACTGGATTAGCTTTTGACATAGGTGAAGTAGGAAATACAGCAGCATATGCTGATAATAAATTTGCAAATACACCAGCAGGCAAGTGGATTGCTAAAAATGCCCATAAATATGGCTTTATCATGCGTTATCCAAAAGGTAAGGATGATGTGACAGGCTATATGTATGAATCATGGCATTTCCGTTATGTTGGTAAAAAAATTGCTACTGAAATTTATAACAATGATGGAACGCTAGAAGAATATTTGGGTATTAACAAATAAAAAAATAAAGCCTATAGTAACTAGTTATTTGCTAGTAATGCTATAGGCTTTTTCTTATAAAATTGGTGATAATAAACGTGAGATAGATTCTTTCATTTTAATAATGCGAGTACGATTATTATATAATTCAGGTGTTAGTTCTGTTGACAGTAACATATCTTCTTCAAATAGTTCTGCAAGTTGATGCGATGTTTCGCGATGATAGATAAAAGCATTGACTTCAAAATTAAGCTTAAAACTTCTAAAGTCAATATTCGCAGTTCCAACAGTAGATGCTTCATCATCGATAACAATCATTTTTGTATGCAAAAAACCATTTTCATAAATATAAATTTTTGCTCCTGCTTTAATTAATTGCCCCACGTAAGAATAAGTTGCCCAATACACAAATAAATGGTCAGGCTTATTTGGAATCATAATTCGCACATCAATTCCGGATAAGCAAGCAATACGTACAGCGTCCATAAAACTATCGTCAGGAATAAAATATGGAGTTTGGATATAAATATATTTTTTAGCCATACCGATTAATTTTACATAGCCATTTTTAATCTGTTCCCATTCAGAATCGGGGCCACTAGATACGATTTGTATTCCAACTTCCCCTTTTCGAGCAATGGTAGGGAAGTAATGGTCGGAGTACTGAATATCCTTCGAATCTGAAGCTTGGTTCCAGTCTAACAAGAATCTTGTTTGCATAGGATGAACCGAGCTACCCTCTATACGCAAATGTGTATCTCGCCAATAGCCGAATTTTTTCTTTAGACCAAGATACTCGTCACCAACATTGAAACCACCGATATAACCAATACGTCCGTCAATAATGACAAGTTTTCTGTGATTACGATAATTCATCCGAGGATTTATAAGGGGGAGGATCGAAGGAAAGAAAACTTCAACTTCTCCACCCGCTTCAATTAGCTCTTTGAAGTTGTTTTTATGAACTCCTCTGGAACCCATCTCATCAAATAGGAGACGAACTTTTACCCCTTGTTTAGCCTTTTTTATCAGCAATTGATAAATACGAGTACCTAAGTTATCTAGCCTAAAGATATAGTATTGAATATGAATATGATGTTTAGCAGCTTCAATATCCTTTAGCAATTTTTTGAATTTTTCTTTACCATCACTATAAATTTGAACAGCATTATCTTGTGTTAAGACTGCGTGATTTGTTGTTAAATGCATGTAAATGATGTCTTCATAAAGTGCTGCATCATCAAGCCGATATTCAAAAGAACCATTACGAATGGCTTCCATTTGATAATCAATTAGTTTATCTATACCAATTTTTTTTCGGCCTTCCCAACGAAACAGATGCTTTTTCCGTAATTGACGCCCCAATAATAAGTACAATATAAATCCTACAACTGGTAAAAAGAATAGTACAAGAATCCAAGCCCACGTTGAACTAGGCTCTTTTCTTTCTAGAAAGATAATAATAGCAGCAAGAAAGATGTTCGATATTAAAATAGTGGAAACGATTAAAGATGTTAAACTGGTTGTATCCATTTCATCACCTTCTTCCATAATCTTCTCTAAGTATAACGTAAATCACAGATTTTAAGAAAGGAATAGCAAGTGGGTAGATGACAAAGGCTATGTAACATTTTAGATTTAAATAGATTCAATAACCTACTTGACCAATAGGAATTATTAGTATAATCTAAGAATTGTATTTTTATTAAAATCTTAATCAGGAGGAATTATATTGAATACGTTTTTAATTGTGCTTAATGTAATCATTCTAATGATTCTCATTAGTTTACTAATAGTGATGCATAAAAAACATGTATCTTTTTCTAAGCGAGTATTTACAGGTCTTGGGCTAGGGATTGTCTTTGGACTAATACTGCATTTCACATATGGGCCAACATCAGAGGTTGTATTAAAATCAGTAGATTGGTTTAGTATAGCAGGTTCAGGATATGTGAAACTTTTACAAATGGTAGCAATGCCATTAGTTTTGATATCCATTGTTTCGGCTTTTACTAAAGTTGTTGCTGGCAAAAACTTTGGTAAGATGGCAGGTCTTATTTTACTTATATTAGTTGGTACTACAGCCATTGCTGCATCTGTCGGTATTGCATCTGCATTAAGTTTTAACTTAGATGCAACTCAACTTGTACAAGGGGATGCAGAACAAGCACGTGGTGAAGAAATTGTCCAAAAATCAAATGATATAGGCGATAAAACTATGCCACAACAAATTTTAGATTTACTACCAGCTAATCCGTTTTTAGATTTAACAGGTGCTCGTTCATCCTCAACAATCGCAGTTGTTATTTTTGCAGCGTTTTTAGGATTAGGTTATTTAGCCGTAAAACGTAAGGACGAAAAAACAGCAGCTTTGATCAAAACCGGGATCGATGCAATTTATGCACTTATCATGCAGATTGTTAAAATTGTTTTACGTTTAACACCATTCGGAATTTTAGCTATTATGACATCAACGATAGCAACATCAGATTTTGGTGCTATTTATAATATGGGCAAATTTGTAATAGCTTCATATGTTGCTTTGGCTGTTATGTTTGTAGTTCATCTGATTATTGTTGCTTTAACAGGGATGAGTCCAATCACATATATTAAAAAAGTATCTCCGACTTTACTATTTGCATTTACTTCACGTTCAAGTGCTGGTACATTGCCACTTAATATACAAACACAAACTAAAAGATTAGGTGTATCTGAAGGTATTGCAAACTTCGCAGGATCGTTTGGTGTATCCATTGGTCAAAATGGCTGTGCGGGTGTTTATCCAGCAATGTTAGCCATTATGATTGCACCTAGTGTAGATATAAATCCATTTGATCCAGGGTTTATTGCCACTTTAATACTTGTGGTTGCGATCAGTTCATTTGGTGTTGCAGGCGTTGGAGGTGGTGCCACTTTTGCGGCAATTATTGTGCTTTCAACTATGAATCTACCAGTTGCTTTAGCTGGTGTTCTAATCTCTGTAGAACCATTAATCGATATGGGACGTACAGCGTTGAATGTTAATGACTCAATGGTAGCAGGTGTTACAACTGCTCGTATTACTGGAGAATTAGACAAGGATGTCTATAACTCTAAAGAAGCTCAAGATTTAGCTGAGGTTTAAATTTATTTAAATTTTGGCTTTATCATAAATTTAAAACCCCGTTCCTATAGGCGAAAAGGAATGGGGTTTTTATGTTACAATTGATCAACTTTTTTACAAAGAGAAGCGTATGTTTTATTTATAAATTGTTTATAAGGCGTATCTATCAAGGGGTCTACAATATCAACAGCTTTTTTAGCTTCTTCTAATGCTTTAGATAATTGTCCTTTTTGTTCGTAGCAAAGAGATTTATAAGAATATTTCTCCGCTAACATCGATAAATCGTAAGGATGATGTATAGAGTTGGGAATCTCTTTTAGCTTTTCGAAGGTTACCAACGCTTCATCGAACTGTCCTAAGTGATACAATGTTTTTCCTTTTTCAAAACAATAGAATAAAGCAAGATCCTCATTTGTATCCTCGATTTCCCTATCATGTCCAAGGTATTCAAGTGCTTTTTCATAATCATGGGTAAAAGAATTATAATAATGTAATTGAATAATAATTGTATAAAGAAAGGATAACTTATCTTCTGTAAAGGCTGCATATTGTTCTATTTTTTTTATATAATATTCTCTTGCTGCGTCATCATTGTCGATCATCGCTTGAAAACAAGCAACTCGAAATATGTCTTCAATTTTATAAAACAATCTTTTTTCTTTAGAAAGTTGTAATGCTTGTTCAATGTAGTTCATACCTTTTTTTTGCTCATTAATTGCTAAATAGCTAATCCCAATTATATATAGTAAATCGAGTGTAGTAATCGTATCGATAATATAGTGTTCACGTTTAACCTCAGCTTCGGTCGCTATTGCAATATTCAGTGCTTGTTCATATTGATGTTCATAAAAATAAATAGAAAAATGTAAAATTTGGAATCTAACCCATTCATTCATCATGTTAATTTCTTTGAACATCTTTAGACCACGTTCCAAGGTAGGTTCCCAATTATTCATTTTTAAATGAGACTGAGCACCTGTGTAATAGAACAATAATTTTCCTGATTCATAGCAAGCAGGAAGCTTTTCTAAATAGGGTTCGATTAAAGTGATTATTTCTTGGTAAGGGGCTTCTTCAAACTCCACATTATTATCATAAATTTTCTTAACTTTTTCTGACAGTTCACGTAATTCAGTAATAGGTACTTCTTCTAATAATGAACTGACATCCACCTGCAAACGTTCAGCTAAATATTGTAAAGTATCCATTGAAGGATTTGCTTTATCATTTTCAATCAGACTTAACATACCTTTTGTAATATGTTCTCCAGCTAGTGTAGCCAAGGTTAACTTTTTTTGTTTTCGTATTGTACGTATTCTACTTCCGAGTGATTCCATGGGTACACCTCATTTCTTTTGTTTAATTATATTAAACTTTTGCTTGCGAAGAAAGTAATAAGTGTGTTATTGTTTGTTTAATTAAATTAAACTTTTTAATTTTATTAAACAAAGGGAGAGGGAAGAATGAATGAAACACTCAAATTAAAAAAGGCTAGTTATCATTTATGGACTTTTACAATTAGCAAAATTATTTCAATTTTAGGTGCTCAAGTTTTAGCTTTTGGTATTAGTCTATACATTTTAAAAATGACGGGATCTGCGACAAGCTTTGCTACGGGGATGATTTGCTCCATATTGCCAAGGGTGATTTTATCGTCCTTTGCAGGATTACTTGCAGATCGTTATTCGAAGAAATTGATTATTTTGCTTTCTCAAGGATGTACCATTTTATTAATGGGCGGTTTATTAATTTATGGCTATACTTCAGGGATTACCGTTATATCTATCTATATCGTAACAGCTTTGTATTCCATCACATCGACTTTTAATAGTGTTACTTTTTCATCTTCAATAGCTTGTTTAGTTGATAAAGAACGTATTCAGAAAGCTACATCATTCAATCAAATGTCGATGTCTATTGCAGCCATTGGTGGACCTGCAATTGGAGGAATGCTTTATGGATTTGCGTCAATTGAAGTATTTTTGATCGTGCATATGGTCGCTTATATGATTGCATTTATATTAGAATCTACAATGGATTTTAAATTGTATAGTAAGAAACAAATAGAAGAGCAAGAAAGTGTGGGAATGTTTAAAAGTATAAAAGAAGGATTTTTATATGCAAAAACTAAGAAGGCTGTTTCTACTGTTCTTTGGGTAGCATTATGGATCAATTTCTTCTTGAGTGTCATAAATGTAGGAGGTACGTATATCCTTGTGGAAACTTTGAAGATTAAATCTCAACATATTGGCGTTATTGAATCAGCAGGTGCAGTCGGTATGTTACTAGCTTCTATTTTTCTTTCTACAAGGAAACAGTCAAAATATCCCTTGCTGCAATCAAAACGATTTATTATTTTGATGGCAGCTACTGTAGGCTTAACATCAGTTCCTTTATGGACAGATGTTGGTTATCTTGTGAACGTTATATACTTTACTTTCATCTTCTTTAGTTTTTCAGTTTTTGGTGTTTTTACAAATACACCAATTGGCGTTATGTTACAAACAGAAGTAGAAGAAGAATATAGAGGACGTGTTTTTGGTATTTTAGAGGCAATGTCTATGGCGATGATGCCACTCGGAACAATAATTTTCGGAGTATTATTTGATCGTGTAGATGCTCAATGGGTTCTACTAGGATCATGTATAGCTTTATTGATCATCACTTTCTACATGATGCGTCCATCAATTATTAAACAAGTATATCCTGATATAAAGGAAAATAATATTAAACTTAAAGAAAAAGTTCAGCACTCTTAAAGAATGCTGAACTTTCATTAAAACATTATGCCTTATCTTGAAGGCGTAATGTTTTTTTGCTTGCTTTGAAAGTAAGAATGATGAAGATACTTAATAATGCAAGTATACCTGAAGTTTCATAAACGGTATTTGGTTGTTTGGTTAAAATCCAAGTGAAGAATAGTGGCCCAAGAATACGCCCTATATTATCCATTGAATAAGAAAGGCCAGCTGCAGTACCGTATTTTCCACCAGATTCTTTAGAAGAAAGAGATGTGTTTAATGTACGTGCTAATGCATTTCCTGCGGTAAATACACAAAGTGCGAGTCCTGCAAACCATAAGCTTTTTGTGAAAGGAAACATTAGTAAGCCAATAGCAGTTACAACTTGAGCTCCGATTAACCATTTAGGTTCTGAGCCATCCTTGATATGACGAACTAGGCCGCCTTGAACCATAAAATCTACAAATCCACTAAATAGGAAGAGAGAACCTAATTGTGCAGCTGTAATATTGATTTTTTCCATTTGGAATAATTGCAGTGTGGATTCGACTCCAGCAAGTAAGAATGTCACCATAAAGGAGAAGATAAATAAGTAACGAACACGGTACTTAAACAATGTAGAAGTTCCTTTTGGGATGATTTCTCGTTTTGTTGTTTCAGTATGACGTTCTGGCTCTTTTAAAACAATACTTGCGTAAATGAATAATAAGAAAGTCAAAATTCCTGAAACGGTAAATGGTGTACTTAAGCTAATTTTCCCTAGCAAACCTCCTAAAGCTGGTCCGAAGATAAAGCCTAATCCAATGGACATTCCCATAAAGCCCATATACTTATTGCGATTTTCTTCAGTAGACATATCTCCTATAAATCCTGTAACTGCTGTATATAAAGCTCCGGAGAATAATCCTCCAATAATTCGGGAAATATATAGCATAGTCAATGATTTCATAAACAATGAGATCAATAAGAAGCTAGCACAGAATCCAAGTAACCCAATTAAGATCAATTTTTTTCTACCCATTTTATCACTTAACATACCCCAGAAAGGAGCAGTGAAAAAACTTGCCAAAGAGTAGATGGTCAATAAACCACCAACGTGCATTTTCGCAAAATCTTGTTGTACAATTACCTCAGGTAAAATAGGGATGATTAAGCCGAATCCTAAGTATACAAAAAATTGCACTGACATTAGCAAGATAATAGATTTTTTCATAATAACCCTGCTTTCTATATACAAATGTAATCTAATTCATTCTACCCTAATTCAAGACGGATTTTGCAAAAATATTCTTGAAAAGGTAAGCTTGCCAATACACTGTAAGTAAGTGCAAGCAGTATAGAACGTAAGATAGTTTAATGCTAAAACTTTATTTTTGGCAAATATTAAGTTTAAAGAAAGTATGTATACTGAAAAGTTTTATAGCTCATAATAGTTAAAATCATACTAGGTTAGAGTCTATGATTGGAATGCTTATTCAATTGGTATAGTAAAAAAGAGGCTCGATAATGCTATTGTTTTGCTATTTTGATATCACAATTTACTCAATATTGAGGCTTTTTAAAGTTTGTTTTTTGTAGTGCTATAATTAAGTTGATTCAAATAAAGGAGGATTTCATAACGATGGAAATCACAGCAATTGCTACTATTACAAATAGTGAAGGCACAAAATCCATTCTAGATTTAGACATTCCTATACTTATTGATTTATTGCCTGCGCGTAAATTCAAAGTAAAAACTGTATTACAATCACTTGGACATACAAATGTTGAAGTTGAATCTGTTAATATGGAAGTATTTAAAGCAAAAAGTACATTAAACGGTACAAAACAAGAAACAACTATTGAATTTAGCTACGCTTTACGCGGTGGAGATCGTTTATTTGAACTAAAAGAATTACACGGCATTATTAAATAGGTTAAGATTTTAACTATTAACCAAAACATATATGTAATTGATTAACAAAAAGGAACGCATTAAGCGTTCCTTTTTGTTATATTTTTATTTTCTGTAAGCGAAGAGCATTTAATACAACAGATACGGAGCTAAATGCCATTGCGGCACCAGCAAGCCATGGGGCAAGCAGGCCGGATGCAGCTATTGGAATCCCGACAGAGTTGTATGCAAGTGCCCAAAATAAGTTTTGTTTAATATTACGAACAGTTAGGTGACTAATCTTCACCGCATCAACTACTTTCAATAAATCGCCTTTCATAATCGTAATATCGGCTGCTTCAATGGCTACGTCTGTACCTGTACCCATAGCTATTCCAATATCAGCCTTTGCAAGTGCAGGAGCATCATTTAATCCATCTCCAACCATTGCAACATGGCGATTTTCTTTTAAAAGCCTTTCAATTTCTGCAGCTTTTTCTGTAGGTAAAACACCTGCTATAACTTGATTAATACCGACATCATTTGCGATGGTAGTAGCTGTCTTTACTTGGTCACCTGTAAGCATAATTGTCTCAATTCCCATTTCTTGCAATTTAGAAATTGCCTCTTTTGAAGTTTCCTTTACTGCATCTGCTACAGCAATTGTCGCGACATGTTGTTGGTCAATCGCTACATACATAACCGTTTTGCCCTCATCTTCAAAATGACTGTTACAGTTAATCTGAAAATCATGATGATTGAATAATTTACGAGTCCCTATTACAATTTGCTTATCTTCGACAGTTGCTTCAATACCTTGACCGGGAATTGCTTTAAATGATTGAACTATTGGTAATTCACTAAAAGCTTCAGCATATGTTGTTATGGCTGTTGCAATAGGATGCTCAGAATTTTTTTCAGCTGCTGCTATAAGAGGAATTATAGATTCCTTTTTAAACTGATTGAGTACTAAAAAATTTGTCACAACAGGTGTCCCTTTTGTGATGGTTCCGGTTTTATCAAAAACAATCGTGTCTATCGTATTTGTATGTTCAAGAGCTTCGGCAGTTTTAAAGAGTACTCCATTTTCAGCAGCACGACCAGAACCAGCCATAATGGATGTTGGTGTTGCAAGACCGAGAGCGCATGGACATGCTATTACTAGTACAGCTATCATTCGTTCAAGAGACTGTGTAAAATCGCCCTCTGTGAAAAAGAAATAGCTAGCGAAAAATGTGATTACAGCTATCGTAACAACAACTGGTACGAAGATTGCTGAAATTTGATCCGCTAATCGTTGAATAGGCGCTTTTGAACCTTGAGCTTCTTCCACTACTCGTATAATGTTTGAAAGAACTGTATCATGACCCACTTTAGTTGCTTGCACTCTTAATGTTCCGTTTTCATTTATAGTAGCTGCATACACTGTGTCACCGCTAGATTTATCAACAGGTAAACTTTCACCAGTCAACATTGATTCATTCACTGCAGAATCCCCAGAAACTACAATTGCATCAACTGGAATAGATGATCCTGGTTTGATGACTAGTATATCTCCTAATTTAACTTCTCGAATAGGTACTTCTAATGGTTTACCATTGCGTTCTACAAATGCAGTCTTCGGTTGTAATTGAATGAGTTTCTTTATTGCATCAGATGAATGGCCTTTTGCACGTGCCTCAAATAATTTACCCAGTAAGATTAATGTAATTAAAATTGCACTTGTTTCAAAATATAAATCTAAATTATGCATACCAATATGCTCTCGATTTTGAAGTACAATATAAACACTGTAGAAGTATGCAGCAGATGTACCTAATGCTACAAGTACATCCATATTGGCACTTTTATTTCGAAGTGCATAATAAGCACCTTTGTAAAATTGCCATCCGATTCCAAATTGAACGACTGAAGCAAGAGCCCATTGAACATAAGGGTTCATCAGAAATTCAGGAACATAAATGCCTTTTGTAAATGAAAAATGTGCGAACATGGTCCACAGAAGAGGAAGTGAAAATATTGCCGAGATGATAAAAACACGTGTTTTTCGTACAATCTCCACTTCACGATGGTCCTGTTCTTGATCGTCTTTATGAATAACAGCATCATAGCCGAGTTTTTGTATTTTGGCGATTAATGCTTCTTCATTTAATTGTTTACTGTCATAGGATATATGACCAGTTTCAAGTGCTAAGTTAACGGTTGCTAGTTCTACACCTTCTAACTTATTGAGTCCACGTTCAATACGAGCAGAACAAGCTGCGCAGGTCATCCCTTGTATATCAAGTGTCACTTCTTTGTTTGTAGTATTTGATGTTGCCATCGAAAACGCTCCTTTTATATACCTATATAGGGTATAGAAACATGTTAAAAATAACTGCAAAAAATGCAGTTATTCGAATCTTATTTAACAATATATCCTTCTTCTTCAATTGCTTCTTTAATATTTTCAGTTGTGACTTTTGAATTGTCATAATCTACATCTACTAGGCCTTTTTCTAAGTTTACGCTTACATTTTGTACGCCATTTAAACTTCCAACGCCATTCTCTACAGCTTTTACGCAATGTCCACAAGACATGCCTTCTACATTTAGTTGGATTTTTTCTGTCATGATAAAAACACTCCTTATTTTCTCATTAGTTTTTGGAAGGTTGTAACTAGTTCATCTAATACGGTTTCATCACCATCAGCTAAACGCTCTTTAACGCAACCTTTTAGATGTCCATCGAGTAATACTTTGGCAACACTATTTAAAGCAGATTGTGTAGCGGAAAGTTGAGTAATAATATCATCGCAATAGACGTCTTTTTCAACCATTCCTTTTATACCGCGAATCTGACCCTCAATTCGATTTAAACGAGTAGTTAAATCCTTTTTTACTGAATCTGGATGATGACTTTTACGACAAGAATGATTTGTGCATTCTTCTACCAAACGTATTCGCCTCCTATTTAGCTATACGATAGCATACCTAATAGGGGTATGTAAATGAATAGAAACTGAACTATTTGTAAAGAAGTGACAATCAGTCAAAAGGATGATTGCATGGACGTATTGAATATATTATGATAAGTATCTATGTTAATTATGTAACAATATTGAAATTATTTATTGAGATAAAAAATGTTATGATAGAAATGTATAGAAGGTAATTTAATTGGTTATTATAAATTAGTAGTAGCAACTTTTGCATAGGAGCTACGTCATATAAAATATAAGAAATAGAAGAGGTGGAAGGCATGTCAAGAAATGTAGATGTAACAAAAATAATTGCGAATTTATCAAAACTTGGCGTTAAGGCAACGACTACAAAGTCACGCTTAGAATTACTAAAAGCATTAGCACCACCAAAATCATCTCCACAAACTCAAAACTAACTCTAAAAATTAATTGACTTCGGTATTGCATAGCCGAAGTTTTTTATTTATGCAAAGCAAATAAAAAAACAGCTTAAGAGAGGTAAAATACATTCTCTTAGGCTGTTTTTTATAAAAGCAATATATAGAGGGATTTTAAACTTTAAAAATCATCATCGTCATGATTTCCGAACATATAAGTTTGATGATGGAATTTCATACTAAATACTAATCCTAATGCCAGTGCATTCCCCATCATTGAACTACCGCCATAACTTATAAATGGTAAAGGAATACCTGTGATTGGTAGAACTTGAGTTGTCATACCGATGTTTTCAAAAACATGGAAAGTTACCATCGCAATAATCCCTGCGCAAACATATGTGCAGAAGGGGTCTTTCATTTGTAAAGTAAGTTTTGTTAAATGGAAAATTAAGAAGAAGAACAAACAAATAACAATACTTGCTCCGATAAACCCGTATTCTTCACCGACTACACTAAAGATAAAGTCTGTGTGATTTTCAGGAACATATACTTCACGGTGTTTAAAACCTTTCCCAAATATTTCACCAGATCCTATAGCGTTTAAAGAAGAAATTAGATGATATCCATCTCCTGATGAATAAGAGTAAGGATCTAACCAAGAATAGATACGGGCAAATTGATATGCTTTAAAACCAAGTTTCTCAGTTAAAAAATCTTGCATATATAATGCCATCCATAGTAAAGAGCCGCCTAATGTTACGGCACTTATCACAACTGGTAAAATAATCTTCCAAGATATACCAGCAACGATTATAACAGCTGCTGTAATAGCAAGGAAAACTAATGATGTACCAAGGTCAGGTTGCTTCATAATGAATGCCAATGGAACCATTAATACTAAAAGGATCTTTCCCAAAAGCTTAAAATCTGTTTTTAAAGATTTGATTGGGTTACTTTCATGGTGTTTACTTACAGTTCGTGCAAGCGCAAGTATAAAGAATGTCTTCATAAACTCAGATGGTTGAATATCGGCAAACCCTAAGTGGAACCAACTCTTGGCACCATTTCTTGGTTCAGCAATTTGTCCAACACCACCTGGAGAAACCATTAAAATAATCAGGATGAATATCCCTAATCCATATAAATACCACGCCATTTTTTTATATTGGTCTGGTTCAAAATACATCATAACAGCAACGATACATGCACCTACAAAATACCAAAAGAGTTGTTTTGGTACAAAATTAATACCGTACTGTCCTGAAGTTTGTGCAGATGCAATAGCAAGTACACTGACGATGCAAAATAGCATCATTATAAAAGCGAGCGTCCAGTCGAAACGATCGGAAAAAGTTCTCTTTGAATTCATAGTAGTCACCTAATCTAGTAGATTTAACATAAGGTTGTCTAAGCCTCTCGGCCCCTTCAATTCCTAGGTCGGAAATCTTGTGTTTTTGATCCGGAATAAGGAGCCTCAACCTCTCAATTATTATAGCCTATATTATTGTACCATGCTCTTGTACAAAGTTGTGACGAAATCGAATCACAAATGTTTCAAATTTTGCATTTACATCTTATAATAAGAATGGAAATGAGGTGATCGACTTGGCAAAAAAAATGCGAGATGCTGACGACTTTTTACATCACTTATATGTACATATGAACGAATTAAACCAATTTGTTATTTTTAGTGGTTTAACTTTCCGTGAATTTGTCTCTGCAGTCGGTCCGCTTCAAAATATTTTGCTTCTAAAGAATGAATACGAAGACGGTTCATTTAACATGCATACACGGTTAGAGTTCGTAGAGGATAAGGGGATTGCAAAGTTCGCCAAAAAGGCTATGGATTCAAAGAAAGACTTATGTTGGATTGATTTTTCAGATGAACTGAAGTTAAATTTGTTAACACCACAAGAACAAGCTGAATTGCTCTATATTGGACATAAAAAAGAGCCGCTTCGCTCACCGTTCTATCATCAATTACAAAATAAGTATGTCTATTTATCGAGCGAAGAAGAAAAAGTTTCAAAAATATATTTTCGCGATTTAAAAGATGTCCTAAAATTAATAACACAAGTATTTAATGGGGTTATACAAGAGAAAGAACGCCCTACAACTTTTTGGAGAAGAAAGGTAAGCAATCTAGTTCCTTTCTTTACAGAAGAAATGATTCGGAATTTTCACGAGGATGTAAAAGATGGTGTATTATTTTCTATATATAAAATAGAAAAACCGAAGATTGCGTATGTTATGGAATTACGTAATATCTCAGATGATTATTTTCCAGATGAAATATGGGACGATTTGAATAGTATATTGAAGCAAAAACCTGATAAGATCTTAGAAATCCATAAATAACAGCTCTTATTTATATCTTCCTAATAATGGTTTTTATTTATAACATATTAAAGATTCCTACATATGATAAGTAGGAATCTTTTTATTTTTGATGCAATATTTTTTCAGAGTGCTATTATAGAAATGTTATTTTTTTAAGTATCTATTTATAACTCAGAGTTCTGTCAACAAGTAAGGATATTTAGAACGTGACTATGTTAATTGTCCTATCTATTATTAGAATATGGATTCTGCAAAAAAGGCGGTCTGTTGCAATATGCAGAGCGCTACTTTTTAAAAAAGAAAATTAAGTGCATTTACTCGATAATCATGTAAATAAGTGATCTATGTTTAGACAGTAATCACTTCATGAATCATTACGGTTCATGCTAAACTATGAATAGAAAAAATCTGGAGGAATTTAAACCCATGAAGAAAAAATTAGGCTTATTATACGGCGGTAAATCAGCAGAACACGATGTCTCTTTATCAACTGCAAAGGCCGTTATACAAGCATTACACTTTGATAAATATGATGTTTTCCCAATTTTCATCACACGTGAAGGTGAATGGAGAAGAGGAGAGCAACTTTCAGTACCCGTAGAAAGCATTGAAGAATTACAATTTGGCAAAGATGTTAAAGTATCAAAGCCAAATGATATATCAAGTTTCTTACTAGAAGAAAATGAAAAACCATTCGATGTCATTTTCCCTTTGTTACACGGTACTAACGGTGAAGATGGAACAGTTCAAGGATTACTTGAAGCATTGAACTTACCTTATGTAGGAAATGGCGTTTTAGCATCAGCTGCTGGTATGGATAAAGTTGTGATGAAACAATTATTTGAAATTGCAGGGTTAAACCAAGTTCCTTACGTATATTTCATCCGTAGTGAGTGGAAAAAAAATCAAGATGCTTTGATCGCTAAAATGGAAGAAAACTTAACTTGGCCAATGTTTGTTAAACCAGCAAACTTAGGATCAAGTGTTGGTATTAGTAAAGCAACAAATCATGAAGAACTTATAAAAGCAGTTGAACTTGCTTTAAAATATGACCGTAAAATTGTCGTTGAAACAGGTATTATTGCACGTGAAGTTGAAATGGGCGTTCTTGGTAATGATGAACCTAAAGTTTCTGTACCAGGGGAGATTAAACCTGTAACAGATTTCTACGATTATGATTCAAAATATAATGATGATAAAACAGATTTGTTGATTCCTGCGCCTGTAACAGAAAAAGTAATCGAAAAAATGTCTGATATGGCTATCCATGCGTTTAAAATTTTAGATTGTTCAGGTCTTGTACGTTCAGACTTCTTTGTAACAGCAGAAGATGAAGTATATATCAATGAAGTAAATACAATGCCAGGTTTTACTCCTGTAAGTATGTATCCAATCTTATGGCAAAATACAGGTTTAGCTTATGGTGATTTAATCGAAGAACTTATTACATTAGCGATTGAACGCCATGCAGAAAAACAACAACTTCAATACCAATAAGAGAGATTGAGTGTGATCTATTGTGAAAAAGACATTACAACAAATTGCCAAATGGTTAAAAAGTGATCAAGATATCCGAGAAGATATTATCGTGACAGGTGTTTCTATTAACACACGTACATTACAAAAGGGTGATTTATTTATCCCATTCCATGGTGAAAAAACAAATGGCCATAAGTATGTTAAACAGGCATTTGAAAATGGAGCAGCAGCTTCGCTTTGGCAAAAAGATGAGCCTAATCCACCTAAGGACGTACCGTTAATTTTTGTGGATGATTCTGAGAAGGCATTACAAGAAATGGCACATGCATATCGAGCAGAACATCAAGCGACATTTATCGGTGTTACTGGGTCAAATGGTAAAACATCAACCAAAGACTTAATCGCTGGAACACTTTCTCCATACTTTAAAGTTCAGAAAACAGAAGGTAATTATAATAACCAACTAGGCCTACCACTGACTATTTTATCTTTGGATGAAGATACTGAATTTGCCATTTTAGAAATGGGTATGGATGGTTTTGGTCAAATTGAATTTTTAACGAAAATGGCAAAACCAAAATATGCAGTTATTACTAATATTGGTGAGGCGCATATGTTAGCGCTTGGCTCACGTGAGGGAATTGCAAAAGCTAAATTTGAAATTATTCAAGGACTACAACCTGATGGCAAGTTTTTCTATGATGGGGATGAACCGTTATTAAGACCTCTAGTCAAAAATGCTTCAAATTTAAATGCGATATCATTTGGTTTAGAATCATCAGATGACTTAAAGGCATCGCATATTGAATCTACTGAAAGCGGTAGTTCTTTCAATGTTGAAGGTACCATTAATGGAGAGTTCTTTATCCCAGTACTTGGACGCCATCAAGTGAAAAATACATTAATCGCCATTTTAATCGCCCATGAAATTGGTTTAACAGATGAACAAATTCGTGAAGCTTTAAAAAATGTATCGCTTACTAATATGCGTATGCAATTAGTGAACGGTGATCAAGGCATTTTATTTGTAAATGATGCATATAATGCTGCGCCAACTTCTGTTAGAGCTGCTTTACAATTCATACAATCAACTAATTTGCGACCAGACAAATGGGTGGTTCTTGGTGATATGTTGGAATTGGGTGAATTAGAGCGACAATTCCATGAAGATTTAGCTGATGCGATTGATCCATCTAATATTCATCAAGTATGCTTATACGGTCCTCGTATGAAATGGTTATATGATCAACTACAAGGTAAAGTGGTGGATGAAAATTTACTTTGGACAGATGATAGTTATGATAGAATTATCGAAAAAATACGCCAAAATGCGGATGAAAATTCAATTATCTTATTAAAAGGTTCACGAGGTATGGAATTAGAACGTGTACTGCAAGCATTCACTCATTAATTTATAGATTAAAACAAGGGTACCTAGGGAAAACTACTTTTTCTAGGTACCCTATTTTTATAAATTGCAATGGATGATGGGAGGAAAATAAGTGAAAATAGGTGTATTGCTATTGCACGGATTTACAGGAGGATCCTATGAAATAAAGTCATTCTCAGATTATCTTGAACAAAATACTTCATGGACTATAGAGGTACCAATATTATCAGGCCATGGCGAAAAACTAAATTTAGATTTGTTCACGGCAGAGCATTGGTTAATGGATGCAGAGATTGCTTATAAACGTCTGTCTAAAAAGGTAGATGAAATTTTCATCGTTGGATTTTCTATGGGTGGAATTATCGCCATGTATTTAGCTTTAAGATATAAAGTAAAAGGACTCGTTCTGTTAAGTCCTGCTGCAAGGTATATTCGTACTAAACAATTAGTTGTTGATTTAAATGATTTATTTTTGGATTTTATGCATGGAGATTATAAAGAAAACGAATTCTTTAGGCTATATGAAAGAAAAGTAATAGATGTTCCCATATCAGCTGTTAAAGAGTTTACCCGTTTGGTACATAAAATGTCTCCGTATTACGAGAAAATAAAAGTGCCTGTATGCATTGTTCAAGGAGATAAAGATGAACTGGTACCCTACACAACAGCATCGTATCTATACCATAAAATAGCAAGTAGAAAAAAATTATTAATCATTTCACCAGAAGGGAAGCATTTAATTTGTTATTGTAAGGATGCGGAAAAATGGTTTAAAAAGGCATTAGCATTTCTTTATAGCTGCAAATAATAGTCTGAACATTTTGAATGATAGTAAATAATTGCGCGAATGAATTACCCGTGATAGAATATTGAAAGCAATGGATACATTTTGTGTAGACTCTCCGAGAAGATGGAGAGTACTTTTTTTTGAACATTACGGTTTATTCTAAATTTATGTGTGAATCACAAAGAATTGAACCGCTCGGCAAAGACCGGGCTTTCCCTTTTCATATAAAATTCCTCTGTCATAACAGAGATTTAATAAGTAACGGAAACGTTCCTAACATAAGGCTCGATTTGCCCTATTTTCATCTGAAAATGTAACCATTTGTCAAATGCATAAGCAAAGAAGGAGAATGAGAAGTTTGACAAATTTTTCAGAACTAAATATTAGTGCTTCTACTCAAAAATCCCTTAAACGTATGGGTTTTGAAGAAGCAACACCAATCCAAGAAGGTACTATTTCATATGCTCTAGAAGGCCGTGATATTATCGGTCAAGCACAAACTGGTACAGGTAAAACTGCCGCTTTCGGTATTCCACTAATCGAAAAAGTAGACCCAAAAAAGACTGTAGTACAAGCTCTTATTATTGCCCCTACTCGTGAACTAGCAATTCAAAGCTCAGAAGAACTTCATAAAATTGGTTATGATAAACGCGCACGTATTCTTTCAGTATATGGTGGTCAAGATATTAGCCGTCAAATCCGTGCACTTAAAAACAAACCACAAATAATTGTAGGTACTCCTGGTCGTATTCTTGACCATATTAAACGTCATACTTTAAAACTTGAAAATGTTGAAACACTTGTTCTTGATGAAGCAGATGAAATGCTAAATATGGGATTCATCGATGATATCAATGCAATTCTAGAAAATGTACCATCAGAACGCCAAACATTATTGTTCTCAGCAACAATGCCAGCTCCAATCCGCAAAATTGCTGAAACTTTCATGAAAGAACCAGAAATTGTAAAAATCAAATCAAAAGAAATGACAGTTGAAAATATCGATCAATATTTCGTAAAAGCTCAAGAACGCGAAAAATTCGATGTTCTATCACGACTTTTGAATGTTCACCAACCAGAACTAGCAATCATTTTTGGTCGTACTAAACGTCGTGTTGATGAATTATCACATGCACTTAATATTCGTGGCTATCTTGCAGAAGGTATCCATGGGGACTTAAGCCAAGCAAAACGTCTTTCTGTACTACGTCAATTTAAAGAAAATAAAATCGATATCTTAGTTGCGACAGATGTTGCAGCACGTGGATTAGATATTTCAGGCGTTACACATGTATATAACTTTGATATTCCACAAGATCCAGAGTCATATGTTCACCGTATTGGACGTACTGGCCGTGCCGGAAAATCAGGACTAGCAGTTACATTTGTAACACCACGTGAAATGGGTTATTTACGTATTGTAGAAGAAACTACTAAAAAACGTATGACTCCATTAAAACCACCTACTGCTGATGAAGCATTAGTTGGTCAACAAGCACTTGCAGTGGAACATTTGAAAGAACTTGTTGAAAAGAATCATTTAAGTGATTATCGCGCAATGGCTGAAGGATTATTAGCTAATCATGATGCAATTGATTTAGTAGCTGCAGCACTTAAATCACTAACTAAAGAACCAGATGATACACCAGTGAAAATTACAGAAGAACGTCCATTACCAATGCGTCGTTCAGGTGGAAATGGTCATGGTCGCAGTGGTAGTCGCGGTGGTTATCGTGGTAACCGCGGAGGTAATAGCCGTGGTGGAGATCGCGGAGGTCGTCGTGGTGAACGTAACAATCGTCGCGATGGCGGACGTCGTGACGGAGGACGTCGCGATGGTGGACGTCGTCAAACACGTCGTAGCGAAGACTAAAATACAAAACAAAATAAGTTTCACACAAAGACCTTCAAATCATGTAATTGATTTGAAGGCCTTTTTATTTTTTAAGGACGATGAAACTTATTTGAAAAGTTATTCGTAAATAAGATGATCATAAAATACTGATAATGAAACATTTAATTTATTGGACTATAATTATGTTTAATCTACTTACAGAGAGGATTTGAAAATGATTTCACAACCTAAATACAGAATCCCTAAAAAAGGTTTAACAGTATGGCGTATTCATGCTGCGCTTGAAGCAGTTATTTTACTCGTGTTTGTCATTGTAGCAATTGTTTTAGCTTATGTCTTTGATTGGCCGAAGTGGATTTATTTAATTAGTATAGTTGTAATGATTGCTGATTTGGTTTTTGGAATATATTTTTTTCCAAAGATTCGTTGGGAGCATTGGCGTTATGAAGTAAGGGAACAAGAAATTGAGATACAACAAGGGTTATTTATTGTGAAGCGTACGCTCGTTCCGATGGTACGTGTTCAGCATGTGGACACTTCACAAGGTCCTATTTTAAAACACTATCATTTAGCAAGCATGTCAATATCTACTGCTGCAACTACGCATACTATACCAGCATTAACAGAGCAAGAAGCTGATCAATTACGAGTACATATTTCAGAATTAGCAAGGGTGGCTGAAGATGATGTCTAGAAATGTGAATCGACTGCACCCTATCACCATTATGATTAGTTTTTTTGCTAGTTTAAAAAGCATTGTTATACCAGGGATTATTATTTTGCTAGGTAGGGGATTTCACTATTCACTTAATCCATCTAGTAAACAATTTATAGATACACTTATTGTTATCGTAATAATCCTGTTTGTTTTATGTATGATATTAATAATTTCTTATATCAATTGGAAACGATTTGTCTACTGGTTTGAGGATGAGGAGCTACGAATTGAATATGGCTTATTTGTAAAGAAAAAAAGATATATCCCATTTGAAAGAATTCAAAGCTTGAATTATAAAGAAGGTGTATTCCACCGCCCATTAAAACTAGTTAAAGTAAGTATTGAAACTGCAGCAGACAGTGGAGGAAAATCCGAAGCTGACTTAACTGCAATTACACGAGTTCAGGCTGATACAATTGAAAAAGAGATGAAAAAAGCAAAAAAAAAGCTTAGTGAAGTAGAGCAGAATGAGCGTGTGGATTTCTATAATTCGCCAAATCATCAAAGCGTTCGTACAATTATTCATCGAATGTCTAAGAAAGATTTAATATTATTAGCGACCACATCTAGTGGCATAGGGGTAGTCTTTTCAGGTTTAGCAGCTATTATGTCTCAATTTGATGATTGGATAAGATATGATGAGCTTTATGGTCAGCTTCAGTCTTTCGTAAAATTAGGGACCATAATAGTTATTATTGCAGTACTTATATTTTTACTTATTTCGTGGTTTGTATCTGTAGTTATAACTTTTTTAAGCTATTATGAGTTTGTTGTAGAAAAAGAAGAAGATAAGCTATTTATCTCGAAAGGGTTATTAGAAAAGAAAAGAATCACAATACCGATGAAACGAATTCAGGGGGTTCGTATTGTGGAAAACCCTTTCAGACAACTTTTTGGCTACTCAACTATTGTCATTGAAAGCGCTGGAAGTTCTGGTGAAAAAGGCGAAAGAAAAATTGTATTGTTACCACTTGTAAAGAAACAGTTAGCATTTAAAATATTAGAAAAGTTATTTCCGGAAACACAATGGGATTTACCGTTGGAGCATGCACCTAAAAGGGCAAAACGTAGATATTTATTAACGTATTTATATTGGCTAACACCTATAACTTTAAGCATTAGTTATTTCGCATTTCCGTATGGTTTATGGGTTCTTATTATTTTACCGCTAGCGCTAATATTAGGTGCTTGGCAATATAAAAGCGCAGGATATGCGGCCAACGAACAACAACTTACGGTTGTATATAGAGGTATTAGTAAAATAACATTTGTGACATTCAAACAACGTATACAAGCAATCTCACTTTCTCAAAGTTATTTAGCAAAAAGAAAAAGTTTGGGGTCTATGACTGTTCACATTATGTCAGGTTCTTCTGGTAGCGTAGCTTCTATTAAGCATTTTGACCAAGAGAATTTAGAAGGGATTTTTGAATGGTATCAACCAAACACTCATAGCCTTCAAAATAAAAAATAGCTGTTGAGATTATAAATCCTCAACAGCTATTCGCACTTTAATTTCTCTTAATCCATCTTAAAACTCTTTTGGGGTGAAAATCGAAAAGACCAATAATTAGTCCAGTAACGAGCCCTACAATATGTGCGGTACCATTCACGTCTGATTGCAGGAATGTCATAATAATCGAAATTACAATAATCGGCATAATGATTTGCTTCAATTGTGGCATTGTTTTTCGAGTATAGTAGACTAATGCAGCAAATGCACCAAAAATACCAAAGATAGCTCCGCTAGCACCTATGCTTGCATAATTTAATGGTTGTGTTAAATATGAAATAACATTTCCCATAAATCCAGATATAAAGTAAATAGTAAAGAATCGCAACTTACCTGCAATACGTTCTAACTCAGGACCAAATACATATAAAGAGAACATATTGAAAAGTAAGTGAAAGAAACCGCCATGGATGAACATAGATGTGATTAATCGCCAATATTCACCGTCAGCAATTAAATAATTTACCGATGCCCCCAGGTTTAGAATATTCAAGCCAAGTGAAGGAATCATCCCAAGAAGATACACAATAATATTGATCGCAATTAAAATTGAAATGACTGGATATAATTTTATGTATTGCGAAAGATTTTCTGTTCGATTAAACATGTATTCACCTCGATTTTAATAAGATTATTATACATTGTTTTATTAACTGAATAAAAGGAGAAGCAAAAATGATTAAAGGAATTGGACTAGATATCGTAGAAATAAATAGAATACAGAAAGCAAATGACCTAAGCCCAAGGTTTAAAGAAAAAATTTTAACAGCACGAGAACAAAAAATTTTTAATCAGTTAAAAACAAGACGTCAACTAGAATTTTTAGCAGGAAGGTTTTCAGCAAAAGAAGCATTTTCTAAAGCAAACGGGACAGGAATAGGGAAGGAGTGTGCATTACAAGATATAGAAATTTTGCCCAATGATCAGGGACAACCAATTTTGTATTTTAAGGAGAATTTAGTTCAGGGTTTTGTTAGTATTACACATTCAAAAGAATATGCGGCTGCACAAGTTATTCTGCTCGCATAAATGTTAAGGCTCGTTCATAGGATACGATAATGGAAAATGTAGAAAGGATGGGGATTTGCGAAAATTTCTCACAATAGGACTACTATGTCTTACAGCAGTATTATTACTAACAGCTTGTGGATCTAATTCAAAAGAGGATGTTGTAAAAAAGACAAGCAAGAAATGGACAGCCGCTAAAGGCTATGAAGTAAAAGCGGTAATGGAGATTAAGACAACAGGAGAGGCAAAAAAATACGACGTAGATGTATGGCATACGAAACCTGAATTTTATCGCGTTTCTGTATCAGAAGAAGGTCAAGATACTTCCCAAATGATTATACGAAACGAAGAAGGTGTTTTTGTAGTGACGCCTTCATTGAAAAAAACGTATAAATTCCAAAGTGATTGGCCAAAACAAAATAGTCAAGGGTATTTGTTGAATGCATTAGCTGACGATTTAGCTGCTGATAAAACAGCTGAAATGAAGGAAACGAAAAACGCTTATATTTTCAAAGCGAAAACGCGTAACAATCATTCGAAAATTCTTCCAACACAACAAGTCTATATTAATAAAAAGACATTATTACCATCAAAAGTTATTGTTTTAAATGAAGCAAATGAAGAACAAATTCGCATCACATTTAAAAAGATTTCTTTAGGTGTTGCTAAAAAAGCTTCTGACTATGCAGTAGAAGATTTTACAAAATCAAATGATAACAAGGCTGAAACAGAAGATGCTAAGACCGATGTGACGTCTACTGAAGAAACTGATAAAGAAGCGTCAAGTGGAGAAAATACAAACGGAAACACAACAGATGATAAAACAACAAGTGAAAATACTTCAGAAGAAAAGGCGACTGAAGAATCTTCTTCAGATGAACATTCACAATCTACAAATGGTACAACTTCTTCAGAAGAAAGTAATGCAAACACAAGTGAGGAGACAATTGCTACATCAGGAAATACAACTGAAGAAGCCGCTGACAGTTCTCAAAACTTAGAGGATACTGCTGATAATGGTGATTTTGAAACATATTATCCGGTATTAAAATGGGATAACGTCAAATTAAAAGATGAAGATTCTTTACAAATGGATAATGGTACACGTAAATTCTTATCTTTTGAAGGAGATAAGAGCTTCACAATTATTCAAGAAAAAGTAACTAAAGCAGAACAATTGTATATCCCTGTATTCTCGCCTGGAGATCCAGCAGATTTAGGATTTACAATTGGAGCCATTACAGATCATTCGATTACATGGGATACAAATGGCGTATCTTTCTTTATTGCCTCAAACGATTTAAGTAAAGAAGAATTAATAGAAGTAGCCTCTTCAATGGTAAATGGTGAAGTAAAATAGCATTATAATTGACCAAAATTCTTTCAGGGACGATAATAGAAAAAAACGAACAAGAAGGTTAGAACAATATGACTGAGCATCTACAATTCCGTCCCACAAAAGCGATTATTAATTTAACAGCAATACAAGATAATATAAAAAATTTACGTAAGCATTTGCATTCAAAGGTAGATATTATTGCAGTTGTAAAAGCAAATGCTTACGGTCATGGTGATATACAAGTTGCTAAAGCAGCTTTAGCGGCAGGAGCAACGATGTTAGCAGTTGCGACACCAGAGGAAGCATTACATGTTAGAGAGTCTATTAAAGACACACCAATATTAATATTAGGGGCTGTTCCTGTCAGCTTTGCATCTTACGCAGCGAACGCTAATATTACTCTTACTGTATTTTCACCACAATGGATTCATGAAGTATCATCATTTTCTAAAGAATTTAAAAAAACATTAAAAGTGCATATAAAAGTAGATAGTGGAATGGGACGTATAGGGGTCCGTTCAGAAAAAGAATTAAAAGCTGTATATGATGCAATTTTAATGGATAATAATATAGAAGTAGATGGTATTTTCACTCATTTTGCTACTGCAGATGAAGAAAATACATCACAATATGACCGCCAATTAGCGATTTTTAAAGAATTAGTAGCATCTTTACCTGCAAAACCTCGACTAGTACATGCAGCTAATACCGCAGCAACTTTGGTCAAACAAGATGTTCAATTTGATGCAGTGCGTTTTGGTATTTCAATGTATGGCTTATCACCATCACCATTTGTTGAAAAACATTTACCTTACCCACTAGAACCGGCATTAATGTTAGAGAGTGAATTAGTACATGTCAAAAAAGTAACTAAAGGAGATACTATTAGTTATGGTGGTACTTATGTAGCTCAACAAGATGAGTGGATTGGTACAGTGCCTGTAGGTTATGCTGATGGGGTTATTCGTGGTCTATCTGGTCAGGAAGTATTGATAGATGGTAAAAGAACGCCGATTATCGGAAGAATTTGCATGGATCAAATGATGATTAAATTACCTAGAGAAATGGCTGTTGGAGAGAAAGTAGTTTTAATCGGAAAACAACAACAAGAAGAGATTCGAATACAAGAATGGGCAGATCGCCTACATACAATCGTATATGAAATACCATGTATGCTTTCTTCTAGAATACCAAGAATTTATAAGTAAATTGTAACTTGTATGGTAATGTGCTATTAGCTTATGATACGACATTTTTACCATATAAATAGTGAATTGTTCTATAAGTCGACAAATTCAGAAAAAAATCAACGTATATGTCAAATGCTTACTCATTTTGTCTTTTCAATGTCTTTTATTAATGATAGGATAGATAGTAAGTTAGAGGTATTAATGTGATTGGTTTGTGGAGGTGTTGGCTTTGAGTCAAAGAAGAATAGAAGAGGTCTTGATTCGGTTACCTAAAATAAAGGTTTCTGAGAACATTGAACAAGCTTATAAAGAAATTACGAATACGAAAAATACAGATGAATTTGTTTATATTCCTACAAAACGGTTTATTCATACAACACAAAAAAATCATATGCGAGAAGCGATGGTTAAAGGATATGCAGAAATGTCACAGATTAACTTATCTATATGTAGTGAATGCTTACATGTTGAGTATGAAGCAGAACATATGGTGGAGCGACTCGTAAGCGGAGGATGAAAACTTGAACGTAAAACGTGGTGACGTTTTTTTTGCGGATTTATCACCAGTAGTCGGGTCTGAGCAAGGTGGTACTAGACCCGTACTGGTTATACAAAATGATATTGGGAATCGATTTAGTCCAACAGTAATTATTGCTGCAATAACTGCGCAAATTCAAAAAGCAAAACTACCTACACATGTTGAAATTGATGCAAAAAAATATGGCTTTGAAAGAGATTCTGTTATTTTATTGGAACAATTACGGACCATTGATAAATCGAGATTGACTGATAAAATTACACAACTAGACGGACCACTAATGGAAAAAGTAGAAGAAGCTTTGGAAATTAGTTTAGGGCTTTTGAAATTTTAAATAGCATACATATTGAAACACCAGAATTAGATGTTCTGGTGTTTTTGTTTTGATGTACATATAACTAAACATATTTATCTATATTTTTTCAAAAAAAATATTACTGAAATAGCAGTGTAAATTTAGTAAATATATTATACAATTAGAAAAAGAAGGTAGTTAAATAGATAATGTTTTATTTTTAGTATCTAAGTCATCATTTTTATACAGCCATTGTTTTAGTGATTTTTATGCTTGAAGATAACTTACTTGGTAAATGAAGTATAAGTGATTTGGGGGCGAGTTAGGAATGGAAGGGTCTTCTGTAGATATTTTGACAGAATGGGATATAGTTGCCGCACGCCAGCTTGGACGCAAGAAAGCTAAATCAATTGGTTTTGATTTAGTTGATCAAGCACGAATTACAACTGCTATCAGTGAATTGGCTAGGAATATATATTTGTATGCAGAGCAAGGAAAAATTGAAGTACATAGAATAGTAGAAAAGAATTGTATTGGGATCTCTATAATTGCATCAGACTCAGGACCAGGAATAGATAATGTAGAACAAGTTATGCAAACTGGTTATTCAACTTCACAAGGATTAGGCGCTGGATTGCCAGGTGTAAGACGCCTGATGGATGAGTTTGAGATTCGTACAAACTTAAATGAAGGAACAATAATTACGATTAAAAAGTGGCTAAGGTAGTGAGCGAATGACAAAAAAGATGCTTGCTGAGGGAGTTAAACAGAGTCCTATTTTTTTAAATAATTATTTTGAATCTGAAAAAGGGTCGTCGAAAGTACTTTAGACAATCCTTTTTTCTTTTGGATACAGTTCGTATTGATTATTATGTATGTTAGTGGAAAGAGAGCGAAAATGCTTTCTCTTTGAAGAAGTGTAAATTCACAATATGGTAAAATAGGAAACACTAAGGAGAGGTAGTGAACTTATGAACGATAAAAAAATGTTTCAATTAATCGCATCAGAATTAGGTATACGCACACATCAAGTAGAGCAAGTTATTCAATTGCTTGATGCTTCAAATACAGTTCCTTTTATTGCTCGTTATCGAAAAGAAGCAACCGGTTCTTTAGATGAAGTCCAAATTAAAGCAATCGAAGACAGATATCACTATATTCAACAATTAGAACAACGTAAACAAGAGGTTATTCGCCTAATTGATGAACAAGGAAAGTTAACTGAAGAATTAACGAAAAAAATTAATGAAGCAACAATATTAAAGCGTATTGAGGATTTATATCGCCCATATAAGCAAAAACGTCGTACTAAGGCAACAATTGCAAAAGACAAAGGTTTAGAACCATTAGCAGATTTATTAATGACTTTTGGAAAAACACCTTTACAAGAATTGTCTATTTCATTTATCAATGATAAGGTCGAAAATGCTGAGGAAGCTATTCAAGGTGCGAGTGATATTTTAGCGGAACGTTTTGCAGATGATGCAGCAATTCGTGAGAAAATCCGCAAAATTTCATGGCAAAAAGGTAAGATTCAAGCGACTGTTAAAAATGCAGAATTGGATGAAAAAGCAGTGTTTGAAATGTACTATGAATATGAAGAACCTATAAACAAAATCGTGCCTCATCGTGTCTTAGCTATTAATCGTGGTGAAAAAGAAGATGTGTTGAAAGTAAGTGTTCAAGTACCAGTAGAAAGTATTCATCAAGTTATGAGAAATGAGTGGATACCACAATCCTCTTCACCGGCTATTGTGCAAGTCGAATTAGCAATTGAAGATGCATATAAACGATTGATCCAACCATCCATAGAAAGAGAAATACGTAATGAATTGACTGAAAAAGCAGAGGCGCAAGCTATTCATATTTTCTCCGAAAACTTACGAAACTTATTGTTACAACCTCCTATGAAAGGACAATATGTACTTGGAGTAGATCCAGCATATCGGACGGGTTGTAAACTTGCTGTTGTAGATGACACTGGTAAAATGATAGAAATCTCAGTTATATATCCTCATACTGCAAAAGGTGATGTGGAAAAATCTAAAAAAACATTCAATGATCTATTAACACGTTATCCAATATCTATTATAGCGATAGGAAATGGCACAGCTTCACGTGAGACGGAGCAGTTTGTGTCTAATTGCTTAAAAGACTCTGATAGTAATGCAGCTTATGTAATTGTGAGTGAAGCAGGGGCAAGTGTTTACTCTGCGTCTGAAGTTGCGCGAGAGGAATTCCCTGATTTACATGTAGAACAACGGAGTGCGGTATCGATTGCAAGACGTTTACAAGATCCATTAGCTGAACTTGTGAAAATTGATCCGAAAGCAGTAGGGGTTGGACAATATCAACACGATGTATCTCAAAAAAAATTAGAAGAATCGTTAACTTTTATCGTAGAAACAGCTGTAAACCAAGTTGGAGTAGATGTTAATACGGCATCACCATCATTACTTCAATATGTTTCTGGTCTTTCTAAAACAGTTGCAGAAAATATTGTGAAAGTACGAAGCGAAAATGGAAAATTTACTGCTCGTACACAATTGAAGAAAATTCCACGCCTAGGGGCGAAAACATATGAACAAGCCATCGGTTTTTTGCGTATTCCTAGCGCAAAGAATCCACTAGATGCAACTGCCATTCATCCAGAAAGCTATGATTTAGCAAAGCGAATTTTAGAAGTAGCGCATATTGATAAGGCACAAATTGGTACTGCTGAAGCAGAACAAGCTATTGGTAACTTAGATATTGGACGATTGAGTCAAGAATGGGGAATTGGCGAAGTAACATTAAAGGACGTCATTAATTCATTAATGAAGCCATCAAGAGATCCAAGAGATGCTTTCCCTCAACCGCTCCTTAAAAAAGATGTTTTGAAAATGGAAGATTTACAACCAGGTATGGAGCTGCAAGGTACTGTTCGGAATGTAGTTGATTTTGGTGCATTTGTCGATATAGGCGTAAAACAAGATGGGCTTGTACACATATCAAAATTGAAAAAAGGATATGTTAAACATCCATTAGACGTAGTTTCGCTTGGTGATATTGTAACAGTCTGGGTAGAAAAAGTAGAGGTTGCAAAGGGTAGAATTTCGCTAACAATGCTTCCACCTGAGTTACAACAAATTAGTGAGGCGTAACTGTTTTAGAGTATCAAAATAAAATCATATTATTATTTATTCAATACTCCGCATTTGTGGAGTATTGATTTTTTGCTTGGAGGTATACTATGACAGATCAAGAGCTATATCAATTAGTTTGTAAGATTTCTGAAGATGTGTTTCATAAGCCTTTTTTACATCAGGCCTATTTTAATAAGAGACTACGTACGACCGGAGGAAGGTATTTGTTGAAGTCTCATAATATCGAAGTAAATCCTCAAGCTTATAAACAGTATGGTCTTAAAGAAATCGAGGGAATTATTCGTCATGAGCTATGTCATTATCATCTTCATATAGAAGGAAAGGGTTATCAACATAGAGATGCAGATTTTAGGATTCTTTTAAAACAAGCAAATGCTCCACGTTTTTGCTCTAATTTAAGAAAAGAAAATAATAGAAGTAGCAGTAAAAAATACACGTATATATGCTTAAAATGTGGTACTCAGTATGTAAGAAAGATTCGAATGAATACGGATAAATACTGTTGTAGCAAGTGTTTAGGAAGACTTAAGTTAAAAAAATAAAGTTTTTTTAAAAAAACTATTGACGAATAAGATAAAGCTTTATATAATATTAAATGTCGACAAGGTGATAACACATTGAAGCGACAAACAATAATGNTTGTGTCCCCACCCCAACTATTTACAAAGAGCCAGGTGTTCTAACACTATTGAAAATAAATAAAAAATATTTTTAAAAAAGTATTGCGCAATTTATAGATATATGATAATATAATTCTTGTCCTGTTAGAGACATTAAAAATATGGCCCCTTGGTCAAGCGGTTAAGACACCGCCCTTTCACGGCGGTAACACGAGTTCGAATCTCGTAGGGGTCACCATTTAAACTTTATACATATTGGAGGATTAGCTCAGCTGGGAGAGCATCTGCCTTACAAGCAGAGGGTCGGCGGTTCGATCCCGTCATCCTCCACCATTGTTTCGGAGGGGTAGCGAAGAGGCTAAACGCGGCGGACTGTAAATCCGCTCCTTCGGGTTCGGCAGTTCGAATCTGCCCCCCTCCACCATCTTTTGGGGTATAGCCAAGCGGTAAGGCAACGGATTTTGATTCCGTCATGCCCTGGTTNTTATTCCGAAGTAGCTCAGTTGGTAGTAGCATCTGACTGTTAATCAGAGGGTCGTAGGTTCGAGTCCTACCTTCGGAGCCATGGCCCCTTGGTCAAGTGGTTAAGACACCTCCCTTTCACGGAGGTAACATGGGTTCGAATCCCGTAGGGGTCATTATTTTTGGTTCGATAGTTCAGCTGGTTAGAATGCCTGCCTGTCACGCAGGAGGTCGCGGGTTCGAGTCCCGTTCGAACCGCCACTTATATTGGGGTATAGCCAAGCGGTAAGGCAACGGATTTTGATTCCGTCATGCCCTGGTTCGAATCCAGGTACCCCAGCCATTTTCTTTTTTGTTATTTCAGCTATGAGTCATTAGCTCAGTTGGTAGAGCATCTGACTTTTAATCAGAGGGTCGCTGGTTCGAATCCTGCATGACTCACCATTTTATTACTTGACAATTAGTAAAAAGTATATTATAATAGTTTTTACTTGATAAGTGATGAAGCGGTCGTGGCGGAATGGCAGACGCGCTAGGTTGAGGGCCTAGTCGGGGTAACTCGGTGGAGGTTCAAGTCCTCTCGATCGCACCAAGAAAATCACAAATATATAATATGCGCCCATAGCTCAACTGGATAGAGCGTCTGACTACGGATCAGAAGGTTGTGGATTCGACTTCTGCTGGGCGCACCATATTATTACTTATTTTAATATTACTACGCGGGTGTAGTTTAGTGGTAAAACCACAGCCTTCCAAGCTGTTGTCGGGAGTTCGATTCTCCTCACCCGCTCCAATATATGAACCTTGAAAACTGAACAAGCAAGATGTTAATCAATAAACTTTATTTTTTAACTTTTGTTAAAAATAAGGACAAACAATAGATATCATCATTNCAGAGGGTCGCTGGTTCGAATCCTGCATGACTCATTAAATATAAGATATAACCTTCTTCTTACTTAATAAGAGGAAGGTTTTTTTATGTCTTATTTTTAATTTTGAATTGTATAAAAATACAGGAAATTGTCTTGTTGAGCCATATGTGTTCCTACCCTTAAAATGAGGATAGAATATAAAGGGGGGGAATGATTTTATGGCACTATTAGATATTTCGATAATTGGAGTCCCTATGGATCTGGGACAGCTACGTAGAGGGGTAGATATGGGGCCGAGTGCAATTCGATATGCAGGTGCAATCGAGCGTTTACAATCAATTGGACATCGCGTAGTAGATGAGGGAGATATCTATATAGATCATTCAAAAAAGGGGAATTCTAATCATACAACTTTACGAAATCTAGATGCCGTTGCTAATGCGAATATCGAATTAGCACATAAAGTCCATAAAGTTGTAGCTGTTGGCCAATTTCCATTGGTTTTAGGGGGAGATCATAGTATTGCAATTGGTACATTAGCGGGAATATCAGATGCCTATAAAAATTTAGGTGTCATTTGGTATGATGCTCATGCAGATATGAATACGAGTGATACCTCACCAACAGGTAATATTCATGGAATGCCATTAGCAGTTAGTATGGGATTAGGGCATGAACGATTAGTGAACATAAGAGATTATTCACCTAAAGTTAAACCAGAGAATATTGTTATTATTGGAGCTCGTTCAATTGACGAAGGTGAGAAAAAGTTAATACATCAAAAGGGAATAAGAGTTTATACAATGCATGAAATTGATCGGTTAGGAATGACGGATGTAATACAAGATGCCATTATCTATTTACGAGGGCAGAATGTAGATGGGGTGCATCTATCATTAGACTTAGATGGGATTGATCCTATATATACTCCAGGGGTTGGAACTCCAGTGCCAGGAGGAATTACATATCGTGAAAGTCATTTAGCGATGGAAATGTTACAGGATTCAGGATTAATCACTTCTGCTGAGTTTGTTGAGGTAAATCCGATTCTTGATGAAAAAAATAAAACAGCTGATGTAGCTGTTGCCTTAATGGGTTCTCTATTTGGCGAAAAATTAGTCTAAGGTTAAAAATTTTTCACGTTTAAGTAAATCTAAAACTTTTTACAAAGATTAAAAAGAGTCGGTGACTTTCAATCGGCTCTTTTATTATATTTTTTAGAGTTATTTTTGTGTGGAGAAAATAATAAAAGTTGTAAGTAATTTACTGGAAGTATTGGTATAATAAAATATAAAGAATATTATTTAAAAATTTCAAACAAAAATGAAACCATAAAAGTAACTTGTTCGTATATAACGGGTAACCGCATAGCGGAGGGGAAATCACATGGATGCGTTAGTCAACAAAAGAATAAAGCAAGTGCTGAAAGGTGATCAACAAGCGTATTCAGATATTGTGAGCCTCTATCAGCAACAGGTATATCATGTATGTTATCGTATGTTGAACAATCGACACGAAGCAGAAGATATTGCGCAAGAAGCTTTTATTCGTGCATATACAAATTTGCACACTTTCGATTTAAAAAGAAAATTTTCAACATGGCTATTTCGTATAGCAACAAATCTATGTATTGATAGGATAAGGAAAAAGAAACCGGACTATTATTTAGATGCTGAAATTGCAGGTACTGATGGATTGGATATGTATTCTCAAATTGCTTCCACTAATCGACTCCCTGATGAAGAAGTTGAAAGAATGGAATTGCAAGAAAGAATCCAATATGAGATTAGTTGCTTGCCGGAAAAGTATCGTGTAGTTATTATCTTAAAGTATATGGAAGAATTGCCGTTGCAGGAAATTAGCGATATTTTAAATATGCCACTAGGAACAGTAAAAACACGTATTCATCGTGGTCGTGAAGCATTAAGAAAGCAATTAGGCAATTTGTAGGAGGGGTTTCACTATGAGTACATGCCCTGAACATATCGTGCAATACATGCATGAATATTTAGATGGGGACATTAGCCGCGAACATGAGCAAGAGCTAAAGGCATATATGCGAGATTGTAAGGATTGTCAACAGCATATGCAAGAGTTAACAAGTACCATAGCGTTCGTCAAAAGTGCAGCTGTTATAGAAGTGCCTCCAAATTTTGTAGAACAAGTTATGCAAAAACTTCCTAAAAGAAGAATGCGAACAGGTGTCCAAAGTTGGCTACGGCGACATCCCTTTTTTGTCGCCGCTGCATTGTTTTGTATTTTTATGAGTGCCTCTCTATTTTCAGGATATAAAAACGATCAAGAGTTTTCTTTCACCAAACAGCCAAACCTACAAGTGGAGGGGCAAACAGTTATAGTCCCTGAAGGTGAAACCGTAAAAGGTGATATTGTTGTGAAGAATGGTGATATTATTGTAAAAGGTGCTGTTGAAGGTGATATAACAGTTATTAACGGTAAATATATGGCCTCTACGGCAAATGTAACTGGTCAAATTGATGAAGTCGATGAAGTGTTTGAATGGCTATGGTATAAAATAAAAAGCAGTGCAAAAAACGCATGGTCTTTTATTGAGAAAAATGAATAAACTGGTATGGAAAGTCTACTTTTAAAATAGTGGGCTTTTCTGCTTCATACAGGTAGAAAGAAAGGTAAATGTGCTATACTTGATATATAGTACTCGCTAGAAAAGTGGGGGATCCACATGTCTTTTATTAATGAATTTACACAATTCACCAGCAACCAATGGGTGAAAATGGTATTAAATGTAATTGATATTTTATTAGTATGGTTAGTGATTTACAAGATATTAACATTGATTCGCGGTACTAAGGCGGTTCAGCTTTTAAAAGGTATTTTCGTTATTATAATTATTCGGATTATAACAGTTTATTTTGGACTAACGACGCTAGGATGGATGACAAAGCAGGTTATAAATTATGGTTTCTTAGCAATCATTATCATTTTCCAACCTGAATTGCGTAGGGCATTAGAGCAATTAGGTAGAGGGAAGTTGTTTGCTAGAAGCAATTTACAAGAGGAAGAAGAACAAGCAAGATTGGTATCTGCTATGTCTAAATCAGTAAGTTATATGGCTAAACGTCGTATTGGCGCGCTTATTTCAATTGAACGTGATACAGGGTTAAATGATTATATTGAAACTGGTATACCAATGTACTCCGAAATTTCTTCTGAGTTAATCATTAATATATTTATACCAAATACACCGCTTCATGATGGAGCAGTGGTTATACAAAAGAATAAGATAGCTGCAGCAGCATGTTATCTACCTTTGTCAGAAAGTCCATTCATCTCGAAAGAACTAGGTACTCGACATCGTGCAGCAATTGGAATAAGTGAAGTGACTGATGCAGTAACAGTTGTTGTCTCAGAGGAAACAGGTGCTATTAGTTTAACGATAAATGGAGATTTACATCGTGATTTATCGATTGAAGAATTTGAATCTCGTTTGCAACGCGCATGGTTCGGGGAGTCAACTTCAGCAATTAGTACCTCCAAATGGAACTGGAGGGGTGATAAAAAGTGATGGATAAACTAATTGATAGTCCATGGTTTGTACGTATTACAGCCCTTGCGTTAACATTACTAATTTTCTTTACCGTAAAGTCTGAAACAAGTACTGAAAATAATACAACGACAACATCTGACCGCCAATCTGAGATTATTCATGATGTCCCAGTAAAAGTACTATATGACAATGAAAACTTGATTGTCTCCGGTGTTCCTCAAACCGTAGATGTGTCTATTGAAGGTCCGTATGCACTGGTATTTCAAAAGAAGACGATTAAAGATTACCAAGTTTACTTAGATTTAAGCAAAGCAACTATAGGTAAACATAAAGTCAAATTTAAATATAAGGGCTTTTCAGATAAGTTAAAAGTTCGAGTTGAACCAGCCACTGTTAATGTTTCGATAGAAGAAAAGGTAACACGAACATTTAAGGTTGAACCCGATTTTAATGAAAGCCAACTAGCTTCTAATTATTTTGTTAAATCGATGTATGCAAATCCTAATGAAGTAACAGTAACTGGGGCAAAAAGTGTTGTTGACCGTATTGTTTATATTAAAGCGATGTTATCGGGTCAATTTTCAGCTACAGAGTCCTTTACAAAAGAAGCAGAGGTTAAAGTCCTGGACAGAGATATGAACAAACTCGACGTGATAGTCGAACCAGCAACTGTACCAGTGAAAGTTGACATTGGGGAGTATAATAAGGAAGTGCCAATTTCCTTAAATGTGAAAGGCAGTCCTAAAAGTGGTTCGAAAGTAAAATCATTAAATACTGACACAAACTACATTACATTGTTTGGTTCAAAGAAGGATTTAGAAAAAATAACCACATTTCCTGTTGATGTAGATGTTACGAAATTAAAAAAATCTGGTGATGTAATTGTTAATTTGCCAAAACCAACAGGTGTGACAAAACTTTCTGTAAACCAATTGAAAGTTCATGTATCATTAGATGAATCCATTACTACCGATCAACAAAAAGGTGAAAATACAATTGAACAAGATGAAACATCAAATACATCTATAAAAACATTAGAAAATGTTAAGGTGCAAATAAGAAATTTAGATACAAAACAATACACCATTGATGAAAATGCAGATCATTATGTATCAGTTGTAATTACTGGTGATCAACAAAAACTATCAAATGTCAAAAAATCAGACATACAGCTTTATGTTGATGCAGATAATGTGACTGAAGGAGTTAATACTTTAAAAATAGTAGGAAGCAGCCCATCAGGTACTACATGGAAAGCTACACCAAGTACTATAAAACTAAAGGTAAAACAACTGTCTTAAACAGATTTGTAAAAATGGATATAGTTTTGAAGGAGAGAATACAAAATGGGTAAATATTTCGGAACAGACGGCGTCCGCGGTGTCGCCAATAGTGAGCTAACACCTGAGTTAGCATTTAAATTGGGACGCTTTGGTGGATACGTTTTAACGAAAGAGACCACAGAACGTCCAAAAGTATTAATTGGACGAGATACACGTATTTCAGGCGAAATGTTAGAAGGAGCGCTTGTTGCTGGATTACTATCAGTAGGAGCAGAAGTTATGCGTTTAGGCGTGATTAGTACTCCAGGAGTTGCTTACTTAACACGTGTAATGAGCGCTCAAGCTGGTGTTATGATTTCAGCATCACATAATCCTGTTGCAGATAATGGTATTAAGTTTTTTGGCCCAGACGGTTTTAAATTATCAGATGCACAAGAGGAAGAAATTGAAGCTCTACTAGATCAAGAACAAGACCAACTACCTCGTCCAACAGGTGGTGACCTTGGTTCTGTAACTGATTACTTTGAAGGTGGACAAAAATACATTCAGTATTTGAAACAAACCGTATATGAAGACTTTACAGGTATTCATATTGCATTAGATTGTGCAAATGGTGCAACATCAGCTTTAGCAACACATCTATTCGCTGATTTGGAAGCTGATTTATCTACTATGGGTTCTTCTCCAAATGGTTTAAATATTAATGATGGTGTCGGCTCAACACATCCTGAAAAACTTGCGCAATTTGTTCAAGAAAAAGGTGCTGATGTAGGTTTAGCATTTGATGGTGATGGAGACCGTTTAATCGCTGTTGATGAAAATGGTCAAATTGTCGATGGAGACCAAATCATGTATATTTGTGCAAAACATTTACATGCAGAAGGAAAACTACAAAAAGATACAGTTGTTTCAACTGTTATGAGCAACATGGGCTTCTACAAAGCTTTAGAAGAAAATGGTATGCATAGTATCCAAACTAAAGTAGGAGATCGTTACGTAGTAGAAGCTATGCGTGAAGGTAACTATAATGTTGGTGGCGAACAATCAGGTCATATCGTATTCTTAGATCATAATACAACAGGTGATGGTTTACTTACTGGCTTACAATTAGTTAATACAATGAAAGTAACCGGCAAGAAATTATCAGAGCTTGCTTCTGAAATGACGATCTTCCCTCAAAAACTTATCAATGTTCGTGTAACAGATAAACACGCTGTGAAAGAAAATGAAAAAGTAGCAGCAATCATTGACCAAGTTGAACATGAGATGAACGGAGATGGACGTGTCTTAGTTAGACCTTCAGGGACAGAACCATTAGTTCGTGTCATGGTAGAAGCACCATCAAGTGAACTATGCGAATCTTATTGCAAACGAATTGCAGATGTCGTTCGTGAAGAAATGGGATTAAAAGATTAATCATTAAAAGAAATTTGATAAATTGACAAAGAAGAAATCTCTTAGACGGGATTTCTTCTTTTTTGTGCAAAAAATTTATGATGTTGTTAAATCATAATTCATATAGTGAATACTAAGTTTGTAAAATCTGTAATAGTAATGACAAACTTTTTTAATAAAAACATGCAACAAAATGGTAGCCAATTGCGTATAATAAGGTAATTGATTTTATTTTTGTATTGTAAACCTTTTCAATGCATGTTTGTAATTGACTATGAAAAGTGTTTTCAGTATGATGAGAATGCTAAGAATTTTTAAAGGTCTAACCTCTTAAAAAAGATTAGTATATTGCTAAGGAGGGTCGTATCGAAGCAAAAAATCGGAAAACAGTTATAGCGCCAGTACTGAAGAAATCGAGCGTAGAAGCTTCAGTAGACGAGGTGGAGGAGTATCGAAGTTTTCGGCGGATGCCTCCCGGTCGCAAGTGCCCGATCGTATGCTTACTTTTAAATGGCTCAAGTAATTGAGCAGACAGAGAGAGTAAGAAGGCAAAATAGCAGCTGTACTTTTGTGTACTTCACCTATTTAGGGGAAGGCTACTTTTATACGGCTAATTTTGCGAAAGTTCGGAGGAAAATTAAATGTGTGGTATTGTTGGATATAATGGCTTACTAGATGCCAAAGAAATATTATTAAAAGGTTTAGAAAAATTAGAGTACCGTGGGTATGATTCTGCGGGTATCGCTCTTATCAATAATGAAGGTGTAACAGTTTTTAAAGAAAAAGGTCGTATTGCAGATTTACGTGAAGAAGTGGATCCAACAGTTGAAGCTACTGTTGGAATTGGACATACACGTTGGGCAACTCACGGTGTGCCAAACCGTCGTAATGCACACCCTCATCAAAGTGCATCAGGTCGTTTCACATTAGTGCACAATGGTGTATTAGAAAACTATCATCTATTACAAGATGAATTTTTACAAGGTGTTGAAATGCAATCTGATACAGATACAGAAGTTATTGTTCAACTTGTTGAGAAATTCGTCAATGATGGGATGACAACTGAAGATGCTTTCCGTCATACATTAACACTTGTCAACGGATCTTATGCACTTGCCTTACTAGATGCAGAAGATACTGAAACAATTTTTGTAGCAAAAAACAAAAGTCCATTATTAGTTGGTGTAGGTGATGGCTTCAATGTTGTTGCATCTGATGCAATGGCGATGCTTCAAGTCACAAACCAATATATTGAATTGCATGATAAAGAAATCGTTATCGTGGGTAAAGATTCTATGACGATTAAAAAACTAGATGGAACTGTTGTAGAACGTGCTCCTTATACAGCTGAGTTAGATATGAGCGACATCGAAAAAGGCACATATCCTCACTACATGCTTAAGGAAATCGATGAACAACCAGGTGTTGTACGTAAAATTATTCAAGCTTATCAAAATGAAGAAGGAAACTTAACGATTCCATCTGAAATTGCAGAAGCACTTCATGAAGCAGATCGTTTATATATTATCGCTGCAGGCACAAGTTACCATGCTGGTCTTGTAGGAAAACAATATTTTGAAAAGATTGCAGGTATTCCTGTAGAAGTTCATATTTCAAGTGAATTTGGCTACAACATGCCATTGCTATCGAAAAAACCATTCTTTATCTTCATCTCTCAATCAGGTGAAACAGCTGACAGCCGTCAAGTATTAGTGAAGATTAAAGAACTTGGTCACCCTTCTTTAACTATCACAAACGTACCAGGATCAACATTATCTCGTGAAGCAGATTACACATTGCTATTACATGCTGGTCCCGAAATAGCAGTAGCATCAACGAAAGCATATGTCGCACAAGTAGCAGTACTTGCGATTGTTGCCTATGTAGAAGCACAATCACAAGGTAAACAATTAGATTTTGATCTTAAAGCTGAACTTGCTATTGCAGCTAACGGAATCCAATCAATTGTTGATGACAAAGATGGTCTAAAAGAAATTTCAGATTCATTCTTAGCGACAACACGAAATGCATTCTTCATAGGTCGTATTGTAGATTACTATGTAAGTCTTGAAGGCGCATTAAAACTAAAAGAAATCTCATATATTCAAGCAGAAGGATTTGCAGGTGGCGAACTAAAACACGGTACCATCGCTTTAATCGAGGACGGCACTCCGGTATTCGCATTAATCACTCAAAAAAATGTGAGCCTAAATCTTCGCGGAAATGTAAAAGAAGTTGTTGCACGTGGTGCCAACCCATGCATTATCTCAATGGAAGGCATGGAAGAAGCGGGAGACACAATTGTTCTACCACATGTGCACCAACTGCTAACACCACTTGTATCTGTAGTAGCCCTACAACTAATCAGTTACTATGCAGCACTATACCGTGGTTGTGATGTTGATAAACCACGCAACTTAGCTAAATCAGTGACTGTTGAGTAGTTGGTTCAACGGAGAAACAGTTATTGTTGAAAGACAACAAAGTCGGGAACTGACACATTCGACCAAAATTTAATAATTATGAGCACGATTCAATTTTTGTTGGATCGTGCTTTTTGTTTATCGAAATAAACAAGGAATCTGGCGTTTTATATTTACATAAAGGATTTTTTTAATAGACCGAGAACTAGAGTAATATTATCTATTTTAATCTTATGATCTAACAGGTAGTTTAGGTTATTAATCTGTTGATTTGGTGAATTAACGTTTGAATTTTAAATGAGTTGAAATGTATATCAAGTCTATTCATATGATTTATAGATGGAGGGATGTATTAAAAATATGAAAAGGAATGTCTTCATTTTAATAGCGATAGTGGCGTTAACTGTTGGGAGTTATTTTGTTATTGAGTTATTAAATTCAAACCCACCCAAACCGATCCTTACTGTTGAAGGGAAAAAAGTAGAAGTGGCACAAGGATCATATTGTTGGGAGGGACTTATTGATGCAAAGTGTGTTGATACCGTTTCACCACATGAAATTATCAATGTTAAAAATCTTAAACCTATAACGGTATCAGCACAATCTGAATTGAAAATAAAATATAAAAAAGAGCCAATAGAAAATACATTAGGGGTTAATAGATGGATTAATAATAAAGATTCAGAGAGTATTCCAATAAAAAGAAATGTAATACGATTGCCAAAAGAAAAAGGAAAACATGTATACAATGTTTTTGCAAATTGGGATAATGGCAGTTCAAATTATATCTTTGTTGTTGAAGTTAGGTAATCATAAAGCAATTAATGATAGGAGGAAATGACTTTGGAAGAAAAAGATAAACATCATATTTCAATAGGTACAGAAGGCATAACAAATCAAGAAGTAGAAGTCTTTAATCCTATAAAGTCGGATAACGAAGCAATGGGGCTTCAATCTAATGAGAAAAGGTGGGAATTGCATAATAAACCAAAAGGAATAAAGTATATTGGCTATGGAGTTGTTATATTTTTTATTATTATTTTCATATGTACGATTGTTTTTCAGTTTGTGTAACACTATTAGTACCGAATATATAGTTAGAAAAAAATACATGCAGTTTCGAAATATTTAAATGATTATCAGGAGGACTCATCTAATGCAAAATAGCAATAAAGAATGGATTGGTGCAGCTGCAATTATTATTTTACGGGGTAAATTGTTGATGGTTCGTGGCAAGGGCAGAAATAGTTGGAGTGTACCCTCAGGTGGCATTGAGCATAGTGAGTCTTCCGAGCAAGCTTGTATTCGTGAGGTGTGGGAAGAAACAGGATATAAAGTAAAAATAATTCGAGATTTGCATACAAAGGAAGCAGTGATTGATGCGTTCCATGTCACAACAGATTATTTCTTATGTGAAATCATCGCTGGAGTTATTACTTATCACGATCCAGATAAAATTATAGTAGAAATTGCTTGGAAATCGGTTGTTGAACTGGAAAAACTCCCTCTTGATTATCCTGAAGACAAAGATATTTTACTAACACTATTAAAAACTTCAATGCATAATTGAAATGGCTATGTAAAAAATGAAATTATAATCCTAAAAAGAAATAGATAAAAACGTCGCTGTAATTCAGTGGCGTTTTTATTAAGCTTCGAGAGAAAGAGAGGCAGGCAAAAGTTTTTCTTGTATTAATACGATTATTAAAGCAACTACATTTATATGAACCAATTCATAATGGGGCAACGCAAGTGGATGAAAGTTGCAATTTCAGTAGAAAAGAAGAAAAAAGTTTTACAGACATATTTTAAAAATGGGCTAGATAAAGGAATTGAAATAATTCCAAGAAAGGAAATGAAGAAAATTATTATTTTGCAACATATACTAAAGCGTTTTAACAAAGGAAGAAAATATCCTGAGAAAGAAGTGAACAATATACTAAAAACTGTTCATGTGGACTATGTATCACTTCGTCGCTATTTAATCGAATATGGTTTTATGGAGAGAACGGATGATTGTTCGATATATTGGGTGAAAGAATGAACTAAGGGGCTGATTTTTTGAAATCTAACTATTATTCAATTGGGCAAATGGCGAAGATGACTAATTTATCTGGTCAAACCCTACGTTATTATGATCGAATTGACTTATTTAAACCAATTTATACAGATGCTTTGACAAATTATCGCTATTATACAGAATCGCAGCTTTATACGTTGGACCTCATTAAAAGTTTGAAATACGTCGGAACTCCTCTTGATAAGATTAAAGAGGTACAACATTATGCTGTGGAGGATATGATTCCTTTTTTAGAAGAACAGGAAAAGAGAATAGAAAATCAGTTAGCCCAATTAAAAGAGGCTCAATATATATTACGTAAGACTAGAAAACAAATGCTTGAACAACTTTCAATCCCTAGCTTTGGCGAAGTATACGAAAAGCGAGAAGATGCTTCACGTATACTCTGTTTAGAGGTAACAAACGTTACAGCTGAATCTACTTCAGCAGAAGATACTATAAAACTAATGAAAGCAATTGAAAATGAGGGCAGCGTACAAACAACTCGATACGGAAGTATATATCCTTTGAAAAACTATCATTCTATAAGTGATATTATCTATCAATTTATTTTCATACCCATATTGACGGAAAAGTCTATTGAATTAGCCGAGGATAACATCACAGTAAGATTAATGCCTTCTGGTCGTTATGCTAGTATTGCTTTTGTTTATTCTCCAAAGGCATATATTGAACATTATAAAAAGTTATATGCATATATCGAGAAAAAGCAGATTCAAACAGAAATGGACGTCTTTGAAATTGTTATGCCAATGCACTATTCACCAAACAAGGAAGAACAGGTCATCGTTGAGTTAAAGTTGAAAATAGAAGATTAAACTCTTGACCTTATAGTTGCTATAAGGTTTATCTTTGAAGGAGCGGTTTACATTGCTATAAAAAATGATTGGAGCATCCTCATGGGTAACAACAAGAATAATATGGTTTTAACGATATTATTAGGGAACTTATTTATTGCTTTCTTAGGAATCGGACTTGTCATTCCTATATTGCCAACGATTATGAATGAATTTAAGATAAGCGGATCTGTAGTGGGGTATTTAACAGCTACTTTTGCGTTGACACAACTAATTGTTTCACCATTTGCTGGGAAAGCAGCCGATCGTTTTGGTAGAAAAATTATGATTGTACTTGGACTATTTATATTTGCACTTTCAGAATTATTGTTTGCTGTTGGTCAAAGTGTTGAGGTTTTATTTTTATCCCGTATTTTAGGTGGTGTTAGCGGAGCTTTCATCATGCCAGCGGTGACAGCGTTTATCGCAGATATTACAACATTTGAAACTCGTTCAAAGGCACTTGGCTATATGTCAGCTGCCATCAGTACAGGTTTTATTGTTGGACCAGGAATAGGTGGTTTTTTAGCTGAATTCGGTACACGAATCCCATTCTTTGCAGCATCAATTCTAGGATGTGTCGCAGGCTTCTTATCTTTAGTCGCTTTAAAGGAACCGATACGGCAACAAAATGTTGAAGAGACTACGGAAATAGTAAAAACAAATAGTTTACGTAAACTATTTATGCCGATATTCTTAATTCCGTTTAGTTTAATTTTTATCTCGTCTTTTGGGTTAGCGTCCTTTGAATCTTTCTTTAGTTTATTTGTAGATAAAAAGTTTAACTTTACACCATTTGATATTGCAATTGCCATTACAGGTGGAGGCATTATGGGAGCACTTGTACAAGTAATGCTATTTGACCGATTAACGAGAAAGATTGGTGAGATTAACGTCACTCGGTATAGTCTCATTTTTTCCGTCATTCTCGTATTTCTCGTTACCGTAGTTAACGATTACTTATCAATTATGCTAGTATCATTCTTTGCATTTGTTGGTTTTGATTTAATTCGTCCTGCCCTCACAACGTATTTATCCAAAATTGCTGGGGATGACCAAGGTTTTGTCGGTGGCTTGAATTCAATGTTTACTTCTTTAGCAAATGTTATTGGACCGATTATTGGAGGGCTGCTGTATGATGTGAATATCAATTACCCGTATTATTTTGCAACGGTCTTATTAATAATTGGTTCAATTACTGCATTCGTATGGAGAGACTCGAAGAAGATGATGAATAAGAATTCGATTAAAGAAATAGCAGAGGAATAAGAATTCGAATTTTTTCTCTAAAAAGTAAAAGGCTCCGTATTCTATCATTAGAAACGGGGCTTGTTTTATATATGAAAGGGCATATCTGTGCAAATTAAACAGAATTTTCTGATACAATAAATAAAATAATTATTTAGTGGAGGAAAAGTGAGATGAAAAGAATATATGTCGTTCGACACTGTAGGGCAGATGGGCAAGAAGTTGAAGCATTATTAACAAAAGAAGGAAAAGAACAAGCGGAAAACCTAGCATTATTTTTTAAAGATAAAAATATTCAAAGAGTAATTTCTAGCCCTATGACGAGAGCTATTCAAACAATTGAACCTTTTACGAATAAAACAAATTTAAACATACAAGTAGATGAGAGATTATCGGAACGTATTTTAAGTATCGAAAATTATCCTGATTGGATGGAAAAGTTAAAGCAGACGTTTGATAATATAGATTTAAAATTTAAAGGTGGAGAATCAAGTAGGGAAGCGAGTGAACGTATTTTTAATGTAATCAATGAAGTAAAAGATTCTGATACCGAAAATACGATCATCGTTAGTCATGGAAATATTATTACATTGCTGTTAAAAAAGTTGAATCAGGAAGTATCATTTGAAGATTGGAAAAAAGTCACCAATCCAGATGTCTTTTTATTAGAATATAGCGAAGGTGAATGGTGCTATAAGAGAGTATGGAATTTGGATGAAATAGTTAAGTAACTTATTGAAATGATTGTTCCTTCTAACAAACTGTTCAGATCTTCTGTTATGAAGTTAAATTTATTGATACAATAATAGTAGAAAGAAGGAATAGTTTAATGAAAAATGGAGGAATAACCGCTAAGCGCTTGCTTATTTATATAGCAGGTCTTTTTATTTTGGCGCTAGGGATTAGTTTTTCAATTGTAGCAAATTTAGGGGTTTCACCAGTTTCATCGCTTGCTTATGCAATTACGCTTGCAACGGGAATTTCTGTTGGAATGACAACTATCTTTGCAAATATCATTTTTATCATAATTCAAGTCTTATTAAACCGCCGCATAGATTTAAAAGATTTTGGTATCCAATTGATTGTAGCCTTTTTATTTGGTTTCTTTAATGATGCAGCACTTTGGATAACAAAACATTTTTTACCCACTCCAAATTCAACATTTGATAGTTGGATTTATATGATCATCAGTCTATTTATAGTAGGTTTTGGTCTCGTATTTTACTTGAATTCCAAATTACCTTTAATGCCTTATGATTCATTGACCTACGTTATTAGTGATCATTTTAAATGGAAATTTAGCAAAGCTAAGATAATTAGTGATGTAGCAAATGTTATCTTGGCAACTATTGTATGTTTAGTTACAATCCATAGACTTGGTTCAATCGGTATTGGGACGATTATTGCGGCATATATGGTTGGTAAAATTATTGCCTTTTATATGAAACTGATGAAGGATCCCCTTAATCATTGGCTTTATAAGTCAAATCCAGAAAAAGAACAACAGATACATTCTTAATTTACCAGTAAGGATTGTCTGCAAAATAATAAAACTTCCGGAAACGGAGGTTTTTTTCTTTTAAAAATGAAATTTCAAAGACCATTTAAAACTGCATTATGTGAAAAGTTTCTTTTTATCGTCTTAAAGGGTTATTGTATAGCGGAAAAATTGATAATATACTGAAATTACTATATAAAATATAAAATTTAAGTAATAAGGAGTTTTAGATCATGCAGTCAAAAATATCTTTTTCAACATATGCAGTAATTGGGACCATGTTATTTGGAATGTTTTTTGGAGCAGGTAATCTAATCTTCCCAATCCAGCTTGGTCAGCTATCAGGTACACATTTTTGGCCAGCACTGATCGGTTTTTTAGTAACTGCAATTGGCCTACCTTTTATGGGGATTCTGGCAATTGGTTTATCAGGGAGTAATGGTTTACGTGATTTAGGTAGTCGTGTTCATCCATTGTTTGGAATTGTTTTTTCATTAGCACTTTATTTAACAATTGGCCCATTCTTTGCGATTCCTCGAACAGCAACGGTACCATTTGCAGTAGGGATTGAACCTTATGTCTCATCCAACCATATCACTTTAATGTTGGCGTTGTTTAGCTTGGTATTCTTTGCTATTGTTTATTATCTATCGTTAAATCCAGCCAAAATTATGGATTATATCGGAAAATACTTAACACCTGCATTTTTAGTATTCTTATTTATTTTGATCATTACAAGTATTATTTCTCCAATGGGGAGCTTTAAAAATCCTGTAGGTGAATATGTGGATCAAGCGTTTATGAAAGGTTTTAAAGAAGGATACAATACAATGGATGCGTTGGCATCGTTAGCCTTTGGTATTGTTGTGATTAATGCGATAAAGAGTCAAGGTATTACAAGTACAAAAGAAATTGCAAAGGCAACTTGGAAGTCAGGAATTTTCGCAATGGCATTGATGATGCTTATTTATGGTTTTATCACATACATGGGTGCGACAAGTATTGAAGCTGTTGGTTCATTTGAAAATGGTGGGTTAATATTTGCGGCTGTTGCAAAGCATTACTTTGGCTCATTCGGTGGAATACTTTTAGCGATTATTATTGTTTTAGCTTGTTTAAAAACAAGTATTGGGTTAATCACTTCATGCAGTGAATTTTTCCACGAAGTATTCCCAAAAGTTAGTTATAAATGGTTTGTATTTATCTTATGTTTTGTTTCATTTGTTATCGCAAACTTTGGTTTAAACAACATTATTCAATTTGCTGTACCAGTTTTAATGTTCTTATATCCGTTGGCAATTGTCCTTATTTTACTGACATTAGTGGCACCAGTATTTAAATCACGTCGTAGTGTCTATGCTTTGTCTATGTTTTTAACATTCTTTGTGAGTCTAATTGACGGGTATAAATCATTAGTTGCAAGCTTACCAGAAGCAAAAGTTAGCTTTTTAGATTCAATTGAAACGTTTTATGCAAGTGTGTTACCTTTTTATGAAATTGGTTTAGGATGGATAATTCCTGCAATTGCTGGGGCGTTGATTGGTTATGTTTATGCAATTATGAAAAAAGATTAGGTCAGAGAACTTACTTAAAAAAGTCAAAAGAAGAACAAAGAGTAAATCTTTGTTCTTCTTTTAGTTTTATTTTCTTATATTGCAGCATGTTTTATCATTTTCTTTAACTTCATTTCTACAAGTCCAAGTAAGACAAATCCAATGATACAACAAGCAATCATTATTCCGACAACACCATTCCAACCGTCTGCATCGTAGAAATGACCTCCAACTGTACCGACCACACTGGAGCCTACATAATAAAACAATAGATATATGGATGATGCATAAGCTTTTGCTGTAGGAATAGCAGAGCTACTAACCCAGCCACTGACTAAGTTATGCCATGCAAAAAATCCACAAGATAAAACAAATAATCCAAGGAGTACTATTGGTAAATGATGTACTGCGGTTAAGCTAATACCAATTAGAGCAACGACTAGGCTAGCAAAAAGCATTTGTCCGCGAGTATAGCGATCGCTTAATTTGCCGACAGTCATAGAACCAACAGAACCCATCAATTGGAAGATAAAGATGAAGCCGACTATTGTTTGGCTTAGCCCAAAGCTTTTTATCAAGGGAAAGCCTATATAGTTGAACATAGCTACATAAACGCCAAGTGCAAGGAAACCAAGTCCATAGAAAAACCATAGTTTTGTATCCTTACATGCAGCTAAAATACCACCAATCCAGTTCTTTATCGAAAATTCCTGTGCGATAAAATTCTTTGAAGGTTCTACAAGAAAGATAAAAATGATTGAAAGAATAAGTGTTAATGTACCCAAAACAAATACGGCAGTATGCCAGTTTGATAAATCCAATATAGAGCTAGAAACGATACGACCAAAGAAACCACCAAAACCACTACCAGTTATATAGACAGCAAGAGCCTTAGGAAATTGGTTTCCTGATAATTCTTCTGCTAGATAAGTAACTGCGATTGCAGGGAAACCTGCCAATGCAAATCCTTCAATCGCCCGAATCATTAGTAATACTTCAAAGTTAGGTGCGAAACCGACAAGTAAATATAAAATAGATGAGCTCACAAGTGAGAAAACCATTATGTTTTTGCGACCCCATGTATTTGAAATAGCCGCCATCACTAACATACCGAATGCAAGCGTAAAAGTTGAGATAGATAATGCCAAACTAGATTCAGATGCACTCATATGAAAGTCATGAGTAAAATGTTGGATGAATGTTTGAGGGCCATAAAGATTTGCGAAAGTGACAAGACTTCCTATTAACATTCCCAATGTAATTTTATGATTTGTATTTTTTGTTGAAACGTCCATTGAATTTTCCCTCCTACAGATTTCAATGGTACGCTCATATAACCATAACGTCTAATAGTGAGTTATTATTGATTTAATAACCAATGTTTATAGAAGGAGGTTGGATCTTTTGGAGATGCATCAGCTGCGTTATTTTCAAGCGATTGCCAAAACGAAGAATTACAATCATGCAGCAAACCTACTACATGTATCACAGCCTGCTCTTACAAAAGCAATTCATAAATTAGAAGCTGAATTGGGCGTTCCGCTATTTAATCGAATAGGGCGATCAATAGAAATCAGTGTTTATGGTGAGAAATTTTTGAGGTTTGTTGAGGAAAGCTTACTGCTACTTGATCGAGGGGTAAAGGAGTTACAAAGTTTAAAAGATCCACTACAAGGAACGATTCGTCTTGCTTTTTTACAAACAATTGGTACAACCATTTTGCCAGGGATTCTTAGAAGATTTAAAGAAAATTATCCGGATATTCAATTTGATCTTCAACAGTGTAATTCCCAAAGAGCATTAGAACTTCTTGAAAATAACGAAGTCGATTTATGTCTTGTCACCAATTTTAGTCGTTCTTTTGGTGAATCTAACTGGCTGCCTATTAAAAAAGAACAACTTTATGGATACTGTTCGATTAATCATCCATTAAGTCATGAAACGTCTATTTCGATTCAAGCATTACGAGATGAGCCTTTTATAGGTTACAAGGATCATTTATTGATGCAAAAACAGGTGTTGAAATGGTGTAGAGATGCTGGATTCACGCCAAATGTCGTATTCCAAGGAACAGAAGTACCGACACTTGCAGGGCTTATTTCTGCTAACTTGGGTGTTGGCATTTTACCTTATTACTCAGGACTTGAAGCACTTCCCATCCATCGCTTTGAAATTGCGGATACTAATTGTCAACGTGAAGTAGGGCTAGCTTGGAAAGAGGATGCTGCATTAAGCGCCTCTGCAAAATTGTTTGTTGAATTTACTAGTTCCAATTATGAATAAAGATACCTAACTTAGCCAAATGTCATTTAAACTTTATCCCGAACACATACTCCATAGATATTGCAGTTGTTCCAAGGATAAACTTGTGACGATTTGATAGCCATTACCTTTACCAAGTGGCTTTACTACAACAGTGCCCATATATGGAATGGTGCCTAAACCTACATCTTTTGGAAAACTATGAGCAACCATTACTTTGTTTTTACCCATACTTGGGAGTAATTCTAATTCTGATTGAAGGTTATTTAAAATTCTCTGCTGTTCCAATGGATTTAAGTTCGTGTCTAATTTAAAAATGTCAAAGCCAATAGGATCCACTTGAACGTTCATACCGCCAAAGGCTAGAGCAGCTGTTTCTATCGTTCTACAAAACGGACTTGCGAGTATAGGATATTCAATTGGAATGTGTAAGTTTCGAATGATGTTGCCATATAAAGTGGCTTGCATTCTTCCATTATCGCTAAGATTTCTTTGGGTATTGCAGTTATTAAGATCCAGATATGGTTGGTCTGTTCCAATGTTAGCTTCTCCGTGTCGGGTATATAAAATATATCCGCCTTGTTGGAGAGAATTCAGTAACGAAGGTTCTCCGCATTCTTTTTGAAGATAGGTCATTCAATTATTCCCCCTCGTATATCGCATAGTTTACTATATGCATTTGCTTGGATTTTCTTGGGATATTGCCTATCTAAAAGTGAATTCTCTTTTATAGAGGAGAAAAGTTATAATGACTTATATAGAAATAGTTGTTGTAAGGATGTGATGATAATGATTAATGCCATTATTTTATTTATACTAGCAGGACTAGCAGAAATCGGTGGCGGATATTTAATATGGCTGTGTTTGAGGGATGGTAAGCCCTTATATTGGGGAGTATTTGGCGGGATTATATTAGTTATCTATGGGGTTATTGCAACATTCCAAAGTTTTCCTTATTTCGGTAGAGTATACGCAGCGTATGGCGGTGTATTTATCGTACTTTCAATATTATGGGGGTGGGGAGTTGATAGAGAAACACCAGATTTATATGATTGGATGGGAGCGGCTGTCTGTATAATAGGTGCTTCAATCATACTATTTGCACCGAGACATTAGCTGTTATTAAGGAATAGGGAGGATAGATATGGAATTTTTCTATGCAACAAGGATTCATTATCTACGAAGGAATCGCTTTTATAAGATATATGTGAAAGAGGAAGAACTATGGCTTGGACAAATAGGTAGACAATTTTATGGAGAAAAAGATTATTACGGAAATTCCATAATTCTTGGGATCTTATATTGGCTATTACGTAAAATATGGGTTGTTCCTAGAGGAAAAAAGAAAGAAGCAAAATTGGATAATATAACTTCGCGTGACCAATTTTTAAAACAAAGAGGGAATGTAATTATTCGATTTGAAGACATTATAAAGGTGAAAATTAATGAGCTAGAATCTATGCTAACATCACAATCTAATAATGGAACATTAACATTAACTTTAGAGGGTCCAAATGAGCTAGAGCTTATTTTAGAGGAAAAGACAAATCTGTTACAGTTAGAAGATGTTTTTCATTCTATTCCGGTAAAACGAGTGGATTACTTGTGGTAAATGACCAAGATTATAGAAAGTAGGACGGTTATAGATGGATGATATCAAAAAGCAGAAGGAGAAAAAGGATAAGAAAACGAATAATATAAGAGATTTATTTGAGGGGATTCGAGATGATATTTTAGGTAATGTAATCATGAATATATTATTATTTATTCCAAAAATGATTTGGGGATTGGTAAAAAGGATTTTCTCAAACTAAGTATCAAAATACATAGATTAAAAAAATGAAGACGACACCGAAATTAGTGGCGTCTTTTCATATAAACGATTGTTTTTTATCTTTGCTGAAATGGATCAATTCTTTCCAAAGAAGAATGTTTTAATAGCCTGAATAGCGAATAATTCCGATGGCAAATAAAAGAAACAGCATAAATGCATGATGTGATAGATGCATCTGACCAAACAATACTTTGCCATTTAACATTCTTGAGCTAATAACAAGGATACTTAATAAGATAAAAAGCTGAATGGAAATAGTCATAAAGACAATCATCATAAAAAATAAGAAATGCACAACTACATAATAGATAACTGTTATTAGTTTAATAGTATTTGTATTTTCCTTTTTTTGCTGATAGCTCCATAAAATAATTGCTATTAAACTTAAACAAACATAAATAGTGATCAATACAGTACTAACCATATGAAATCCTCCTCGTTCCAGTTTTCAATAGAGTAAAGTATGGGGTTAACCCCACGTCAAGCTGAAAGGAGAATAAAATGAAAATCAGTAAATTTATAGAGGCAGTGTGTACGACAAAAGATACTGTACGTCATTATGAGGAATTAGGAATATTAAACCCTATAAGGAAGGAGAAAAATGCTAGGGACTATTCAGAAAAAGATATCGAGGATTTTAATGTAATTAAGGAACTACAAAATCTTGGATTTACACTGAAAGATATACAAATCATTTTTCAAATTAAACGTGAAACAAAATGTAACTCCTATGAACTAATATCTACAGTTTTATCAATATTAATAGCAAGGAAAAAATCATTAGAAGAGGAATTGATTGAGCTTCAAGAAAAGATGCAAAACCTAGAAGAACTAATTACTCAAATATCAAAAATCAAAAGGGGTAGGAGGTGATACTATGCTCAATTATCATTTGGTGAGCGATTACCGAAACAATAAAATATACAGGGAAAGTTTTTTTGAGTTGGCTAAATCAGTTTTTGATATTGATTTTACTAAGTGGTATGAAAAAGGATGTTGGAATGACAATTACATTTGCTATTCATATGTTGATAATGATCGAATCATTGCAAATGCCTCGATTAGTAAAATGACGATTGTTTTAAAAGGTAAAGAATATAAAGCTATACAAATTGGCACTGTCATGACACATCCAGATTATCGAAACCAAGGTCTTTCAAAGAAATTAATGAATTATATTATCGAACAATATGAAAAAGAGTATGATTTTATCTACTTATTTGCGAATGATACAGTCCTAGATTTCTACCCTAAATTTGGATTCCAAAGGGTGAAAGAAAGTCATTTTATATTAAATATGTCAGCATTGCGAAAGCAAAAAGTAAAAATGAGTACTTTACGTCAATTAGATATTAATAATCAATATGATTTTAATTTGCTAGAAAGTTTTGCTGCGGAAAGAATACCTGTATCTTCGGTTTTAGGCGTAAAAAATAACGAACATCTGTTAATGTTCTATTTTATCTTAGTCTTTAGCGATGCTATTTTTTATAACGAAGAGGAAGATACGGTTGTTATATGCAAGCAAGAGGGTACGCATCTACATGTCTTTGATTTGATCAGTAAAAAAAGAGTAAATATCGAAATGATATTAAGTGGGATTGTCTCAAGAAACACAGAAACAGTTTATCTTTATTTCACGCCTGAGGATGATACAAATGTTCAGACAGAGTTTATAAAAGATGGCGATGATACACTGTTCATAAGGCCTACGTTAAAGGACTCTACAAAGCACTTTCTATTTCCTATTACTTCACATGCATAAATTTGAAGAATGAAAGTCTGATTTTTTTACTGAAAAATCTAAATTATTAATTTATTAAAAATTATATATGATACAATAAACTATAAAATTTCATAGCTGAAGAAGGAGGAACTTAGTTTGGAACAAGCCTTACTCGTTATAGACGCACAGCAAGAATTAATGGATGGTGGGGTAGAACAGCAAGGAGTTTTTGCGAAAGATCAAGTGATTCAAAATATTAATAGAGTTATTGCTAAAGCAGTAGATGAAAATGTTCATATTATCTTTATACGTGATACGGATGTGGCAAATGGAGAGGGTAGTGGGTTTCAAATTCACAAAGGGATAAACGTACCATCTAAGGCTGTTATCTTTGATAAAGCTGCTACCAATTCCTTTTACAGAACGCCCTTACTCGACTACTTAAATGTACATGAAATAGAACACCTCGTCATTATGGGATGTAAGACTGAGCATTGTGTTGACACAGCAGTGAGGACTGCAACGATTAACCATTTTGATGTAACACTAGTAGGAGACGGACATTCCACTGTAGATTCAGATGTATTATCTGCAGAGCAAATCATTCATCATCATAATGCGACATTACATGGGCATTACAATGTGGACAATTTTTCAATTGTTCGAAGTGCGGATGAAAATGTATTTAAACCTACTCATGATTCTTATCGATAAAGATAGGGCTCTTTGACGATCGACTTTATAGGATAATCGATACATAGGGAAAATCTATGATAAATAGGTAAGAATGGCAGGTGTTAAAATAAATGCCCATACTACAGTCATCAAAGCACCTACAATAGTAGATAGAGTAGCACTTGAGCCAGCTAAGTCACCACTTTCAAATGCTTTAGTAGCTCCGAGTACGTTTGCACCCATGCCGTACATCATTCCAATCACTAATGGATGCTTAAAAGAAAAAAGTTTAATCAGTTTTGGACCAAGATATACTCCAGCAAAACTCGTTAGCATTACAAAAACAGCAGTTAGTGTTGGTATCCCGCCAAATGACTCTGATAAGTTCACTGCGATTGGCATCGTAATAGAGCGAGGTATAATACTAATCTCTGAGTGGAGTCCCATTCCTAAGAAGTAGGAAGTTAATACACCTGCGACAATAGCAACCAATGAGCCAATCATTAAACTAAAAAGAATGATACGCCAGTTCGAAGCAAGTACATTCCAATTGCGATAAAGAGGGATAGCAAAAGCAACCGTCACTACATTTAACATCATATTGAATAAAGAAGTAGCATTCACGTACTCTTCATATGGTAAACGAGCCATCAAGAGGAAAATAATCATTACAATAGGTGTGATAATGATAGGTGAGAATAATAGGCCGGGCAATTTCTTATTAACCTTTTTAGCCATGAGATAAACAAAAATTGTCATAACAACACTGAATAGTTTTAAAAACATATTAATGTTTCACCGCCTTTAGTTTTAAAAGGGTTTTGGAAACAATACCTGTTGATGCCATTGCCAGTGTAGTCCCAACAATGACTGCTAATAGCACAAGAATTCCCTTTGTTCCAATAAGCCATGGGTAATTCATGATTCCTACCATTGCAGGAATAAAGAATAGTAGCATCTCAGAAAAGAGAAGTGCAGAGCCTGCCTCAACCCAATCTAACTTAATCCATCCCATATGAAGACATGCGAGTAATAACACTAGACCTATTATGCTTCCCGGGATATGCAAATTGAAAGAGGAAACGATCAATTGTCCGAGTACAGTAAAGCAAATAATGATGATGATTTGAAGTAAATTCAATAACCACTTTTTCAATAAAGTCACCCCCGCATTCGATTTACTCATAATTTTAGGGGCTATTTTTCAATTCGTAAAATATATAAATCCTATAATCTCTATGCAAAAAAGTTATACGCTAACCGTGCAAAGGATTATTGGCTTCAATGTATCGAATAAATTCTCGAGCTGCATATGATAGATATTTATCCTTTTTATAAATGAGAGCCAATTCCCAATCGATATGTGGTCGAGAGATTGGAATAGCATGAATAAGAGGGTTATTAAAGCGATGAATCATGGATTTGGGTACCAAGGAAATGCCCAATTTCGATGCTACCATTTCGCCAACTAAATCCCATAAAGAACTTGTATAAGCTACTTTTGGGTTAAATCCTACCTGTATGCATGCATATTTAACGCGATCATGAAGGATGAAATCTTCTGTAAAGAGGATGAAAGATTCGTTTTTCAATTCTTTTAAGCGAACATCCTTTTTGCAAGCAAGCCGATGATGAGAATCTACAATCAGCACTAGTTCTTCAGATAACAACGGTACTGTTTCAAAATGAGAACTTACTGGTAGTACTGTGACCCCTAAATCAATCTCGCCATTTTCCACATGATGCTCCAATAATTTTGCACTATATTCAACCATTTGAATATCAATTTGTGGGTATTGCTTTTTAAACCCGCCGATTAACATAGGGAAAAGTAATACGCCTACAGTGGGCATTAAACCTAATTTTACAGTTCCTTTTTTTATATCGACTAACTCATTTACAGAAGAAGAAATACCATCCACTATTCGCAATGCATCTAAGGCCTGTTCAAAAACAATTTTCCCTACATCCGTAAGCTCAATTTCCTTTTCGGAGCGGTCTAGTAAAGTCACTTTTAATTCTGCCTCGAGTCCTTTAACCATTTTGCTGATAGATGGTTGGGAGACAAACAAATTTTCAGATGCTTTGGTAAAACTTTTCTGTCGGGCTACTTCTACAAAATATCTAAGTTGACGAATATCCATATATTCTCCTCCTGAATAATGATTGAAGCATTCTTTTAAGAACGTTGTTGTTTCTAGTAGTATAGCATTTTTAAGTAGCATTTCGCCGAATGTTTAGAATAAACAAACATTATGTATTTGTCCGTTATTGAGAAAAAATACACTTTACAAATTCTCTTGTTCAATGTATATTCGTATAACAGTATATTCAAATAATCAGATATTCAGTTATTTAAAAGTAAAGAAAGAAGGAGATAATAATGCTGAAAAAACCAATTTTTTCAGGAAGATATACAGACTACTCCTTTAAGAGTTTCCAAAAAGATTTACTATCAGGGCTAATAGTTGCAGTGATTGCAATTCCATTAGGTATGGGGTTTGCAATTGCTTCAGGAGTAAAACCAGAGTATGGAATATATACAACTATTGTTGCTGGGATTTTAATATCACTTTTGGGTGGTTCGAAATATCAAATTGGTGGTCCTACAGGAGCGTTTATACCAATCTTATTTGGTATCGTCATAACATATGGTTATAACGATTTATTAATAGCGGGTTTTTTAGCCGGAATCTTACTTATTTTGATGGGCGTTTTTAAGCTTGGATCTCTCATAAGATTTATACCGAGACCAGTGACTATTGGGTTTACGGCAGGAATAGCTGTAACTATTTTTGTTGGGCAAATTGCAAATTTTTTAGGGCTTCAAAATGTTAAAAGCAAAGAATTTTTTATAGAGAATTTGAAAGAAATTGCAGTTCACTTATATACAGTGAATATATATAGTATTTTAACTGCCTGTATATGTTTGTTTTTTATTTTATTTATACCAAAGTGGTTTCCAAAAGTACCTGGGCCTTTAATAGGGATTGTTGTTTCTACGATTATTGCAACCATCTTCTTCCCGACAGAAGTTGCAACAATTGGCTCTAAGTATGGGGAAATTCCAAACTCTTTGCCGCAGTTTCAATTCCCTGATTTGACTTGGGAAAGAATTGTTCATCTTATAAAGCCAGCATTCGTAATTGCAATTCTTGGTAGTATCGAATCATTATTGTCTGCAGTTGTGGCTGACGGTATGACAAGTAGTAAACACAACAGTAATCGAGAGCTCATAGGACAAGGAGTTGCCAATATGGTAACGCCACTCTTTGGCGGTATTCCAGCAACAGGTGCTATTGCAAGAACAGCTACAAATATTAAAACAGGTGCTGTATCACCTATGTCTGGTATTATACACGGTTTGGTTGTATTTCTAATATTAGTCCTTTTTGCTCCATATGCGACTAATATTCCACTCGCAAGTATGGCACCTGTTTTAATGGTAGTTGCATGGAATATGAGTGAAAAGAAGGTATTTTACCATGTGTTAAAAACGAAAACGAGTGATTCACTAGTCATTGTCGTAACGTTTATATTAACTGTTTTCATTAATTTAACTGTGGCAGTAGAGTTTGGTCTATTACTGGCAGTGATTTTATTCATAAAGAATATGAGTTACCATATGGTTACGAAAAAAGCTTTGCCAAATCATTCTAGAAAAAATGCAAAAGTAGAGGAGCAAGATTCACATTCACAACATGGTTGCCCACAAATTAGTATGTTCAATATTGAAGGACCACTGTTCTTTGGTGCAGCTCAATCTTTTGCGGAAGATATTATGAATACTATTAACTACCAACCAAAAGTCTTACTTTTAAGAATGAACAAAGTGCCTTTTATTGATACTACGGGAAATTATTATTTATCAAGTATTGTAAAAGATTTCTCAAAACATGGAATGATCTTGATATCTGGGTTAAAAGAAGAGCCTAAAGCGTTTCTTAAAAGAACGGGGTTGTATAATCTAATAGGTGAAGAACATTTCTTTGATCATACAGGAGAAGCAATCGATTATGCACTACTACAATTAGAGAAAAATAAATGTATTGGGTGTAAGAGATTTATTTTTAATGAATGTAAATCATTATCCGGTATAAAAGATTAAGACTACGCATGGAAGTCCGTTATAATTAAAAGTAACAAGACTTGATTTGTTTTGGAGAAAAAGCATGTAAAAATACGTTATACGTTTTATATGTAGGAAGTGGGGAATTACGTTGAATAAAGGACTACATGAGTTTAAAGCGGATTTTTTTAAAGCACTTGCCCATCCATTAAGAATCCAAATTCTCGAAGTTTTATCTGAAGGTGATCGGAGTGTCAATGAAATTCAAACCCAGCTAGGCAGTGAAGGATCTGCTGTTTCTCAACAGTTAACAGTACTAAGGGCAAAAAATATTGTTTATGGTACAAAGGATGGGAATCGTGTAATTTATTCATTAAGAGATCCTATGATAATTGAATTGTTGGAAGTTGCTAAACAAATTTTCAATAATCATCTTGTAGATGCAATCACGTTACTTGATCAAATGAAAGAAGAATAGTGTAAATCGCAAAAACTCGGACAGAAATTTATCTTCTATCCGAGTTTTTGTTTGATTATATTAAATTGATCATGCCATGTTGTTCAATTTGATTAAAATGCCCAATCACCATTACGGAAAATAGGTACAACTGTGCCATCTTGTTTGATGCCATCAATATCCATCTTGTTAGAACCAATCATGAAATCGACGTGAACTGTGGATGTGTTCATTCCGTGTTCTAGTAACTCTTCTTGGCTCATTTTTGTCCCACCTTGAATGGTAGTTGGATATGCAGCACCAATTGCTAAGTGGTTAGATGCGTTTTCGTCGTAAAGAGTTGTATAGAAAGTAATACCTGATTGGGAAATAGGTGATGGGTCTGGGACAAGTGCAACCTCTCCTAAACCTGTTGCTCCTTCATTGTCATGTACGAGTTTTTTAATTGTTTCATCGCCTTTTTCAGCAGATATATCAACAATTTGCCCACCTTTAAAGTGTACTTCGATGCCCTCGATTAATGTACCTGCATAGCTTAATGGTTTTGTACTACGTACGACACCTTCCATGCGATGGGTATCTGGAGCAGTGAAGACTTCTTCTGTTGGCATATTTGCGATAAATTCTTCACCTTTTGGATTGAAACTACCTGCACTAGCCCAGATGTGGTTCTTTGGTAAGCCTAATGTTAAATCTGTACCAGGAGCAGTATAATGCAAAGCATCAAATTGGATTTCGTTTAGTTTTGCTGCCTTTTTGTTTAACGTATCTTTATGTTCATCCCAAGCAACGATCGGATCATCTGCATAGACACGACAAGTTTTAAAAATTTGATCCCATAAAGCATCTACTTGTTCTTCAGAAGTAGCTAATTCAGGGAATACATGTGCAGCCCAACCAGCTCCAGCTGCTGCTGCAACAGTCCATTTTAAGTCATCATTTTGAGTTGCTTTACGTTGAGCGATGAATGCTTTGCTAAAAACGTTTTGATAAGCGGCAACTTTTGCGGGATCTACTTCATTTAGTAAGCCAGGATCACTTGAAATGATTGATAGGCGACAGACATGATGATTTAATACATGATCTTCAGATTCTTGAATTTCATATTCAGGAATATCCGTTAATACTTCAACAGGTTGATGTAGATAATGAAGCTTGCTAATTTCATCGTCAGCCCATTTAACAATGACTTTTTCAGCACCTAAGGCATAAGCTTCTTTTGTGACCAGACGGGCTAAAGGCGCTTGATCGACTGAAATTGTCATCTTTACCCAATCTCCAGGTTGAACATTGATACCTTTTGCTACCAAAAGTTTTGCATATTTCAGTAAATTTTCTTCAAAGTTAGCTAACATTTATCCTTGCCCCCAAATTATTATTTTCATTGATTATATTATCATAATAAAATGTAAATTCCGAAATATTAGCCTATCTTATTATTCGGAAAATGAAATAATTTAAGATGAATAGTTTGGAGAACAATCCATCAAATGATTATATTCTTGCTCGATTAAATTAGTATCTATCCTTTCAAATAGTGGTCTCACATCGTATACCTGACGTGGAATATCAGTTTGCTCTTGCCATTCCACTTTTTTTATACGAAACATTTCTTTAATTTTATCTGTTGAGAAAGGCAGGAAAGGGTGCAACAGTTGAGCTAGATTTAAAATAATGTAGGTGCATGTATATAATGTGTTTTCTCCTTCATTCTTGTTTTGCTTTACTTGAATCCACGGTTGTTGAATATCAAAGTATTTGTTAGCATGACGAATGTATTTGAAAATTTCCTCTAGAGCTTGTTTAAAATGTCCATCCTCGATTAGTCTTCCGACGCTGCTATAGAGTTGGAACGTCTCATTTTGAATATCCTTATTGATCATGCCCACTGGTATTTTTCCTTCAAATGATTTTTCGATAAACTTGAATGTTCTATTAACGAAGTTTCCGTAAGCTCCGAGTAATTCACCATTATGGCTTAAAATAAATTCTCGCCATGAGAAATCAGTATCTCGATTTTCAGGAGCATTAATCGTGAGAAAATAACGTATAGAGTCTGGATCATATTTTCGTGTTATATAAGGTATCCAAACTGCCCAGTTTTGACTTGTAGATAGTTTGCGTTTTTCTAAAGTTAGATATTCATTGGAAATAATATGAGTTGGTAAAGCTTGATTGCCAATTGCCATTAATATAGATGGCCAAATAATTGTATGAAATGGAATATTATCTTTTCCATGAATATAGTAAGAAGTTGTATGGTCATTCCACCAATCTTCTATATTTTCATTGTGTTGCTTGGCCCATTCAATGCTGGCTGTTAAATAACCTGAAACAGCTTCAATCCATACGTAGATTTTCTTGTCTTCGAAGCCTTCAATAGGGACTGAGATACCATTTGGTAAATCACGTGTTACCGCACGATCAGGAACACCTTCAGCTAAATAACGCTTTGTAAGTTGTATGGCATTGTCACGCCATCGATGGTCATTTTCAGCTTGTTGGATAAAGTTTTCTAAAGCCTGTTGAAAATGACTAAATTCAAAATAAAAATGTTCGGTTTCTTTAATGACGGGTTCATGTCCACAGATTTTACAACGTTTGTCGATTAAATCAAGTGGATCAAGTATAGAAGAACAGTGATCACATTGATCTCCTCTAGCTTTAGCTCCGCAAATTGGACATATACCTTCTACAAAACGATCCGGTAGAAACTGGTTATCGTATTCACAATAAGTTTGCTCGATCGCCTTTTTATATAAATAACCATTATCTAATAATAGTTTGAAAATATTTTGCACAGACTGATGATGATGTCCCTCATCTGTTCGCGTATAGAAATCATAAGTAAAACCAAGTTGTTTGAAGTTATTTTGAAACTCCCTATGATATCGATTCGCGATAGCTTCAGTTGTTGTATGTTCCTGATTGGCTCTAATAGAAATTGGTGTACCGTTGCAGTCACTCCCTGAAATGTATAATACTTTTTCGCCTTTCTGTCTATAATATCTTGCCAAGATATCTCCTGGTAATAGTGCAGCAATATGCCCTAAATGGAGTGAACCATTTGCATATGGCCATGCACCGCCGATAACAATTGTCATTTTTCATCCCTCCAAATTAAAATAAAAAAACGTCCTAATCTATAAAAGATTAGGACGAGTATACTCGTGGTACCACCTAGGTTTACAAATAGCTCACACTATTTGTCTTTATCAGTACGTCTTGAAAAGAGATACTGCTTCCGTTGTAACGAGTGTCTTCTCGTCGTATTCTACTCGAAGTTTCTTTCGATACGAAGCTCAAAGGCCATTTTCAATTAGGTTCAAGATGCTTCATTTCCACCATCAGAAGCTCTCTATAATCATTCCCTTATCTACTTTCCCTCATCATAGCTATTTTCTATAAATTTACAATAGTATAACGGATAATATTGTAAATTACAAGAAGATTATTCGCACACGTAGTATGCCCTCAAAACGGTTTTTTATCGCCTTCTTTAGATATTTCAAAAGACATTTTAAAAGCATAAATTATTGAGTTCGGCAGATATTAAAGTCACAATGTATTTTGAAAATTTTCTTTGGGGGTGAAATATTGAAACGAAACATTTTAATACTCATAACTGTTTGCGTTTTACTCATCTCCATTTCTTATGCAAGCTTTAGTTATGCATCGGATAAGGGTAGGCAATATTATGAGAAAACAGGGCAAGTGTTGTGGGATGTTAAAACAGATGAAAAAGTGATTGCTTTAACATTTGATGATGGACCGGATCCTAGGTATACATCACAAATTTTAGAACTATTAGCGAAATATGATGCGAAAGGGACTTTTTTTGTGTTGGGAAAAAGTGCTGAAAAATATCCAGAAGTGATTAAACGACAATTCAATGAAGGGCATGAAATAGCTAATCATACTTATTCACATGTATTTAAAGCTTCGGGAAGGCGATTACAAGAAGAACTAAAGAAAACAAATGATATTATTTATAGTATTACGGGGTATGCCCCAACTCTGTTTCGTCCAGTAGGTGGAATTTATACAGATGATATTATAAATACCGCTTATGATAGTGGTTATAAAGTTGTTATTTGGTCATGGCATCTAGATACATTGGATTGGAAAAATCCAGGCGTTAGAAGAATTGCAAATAAAGTTTTAAATGGTGCTTCCCCGGGTAATGTAGTGCTTTTCCATGATGGAGGGGGCAATCGTACTCAAACAGTTAAAGCATTAGAAATTATTTTACCCCAACTTGAAAAAGAAGGATATAAATTTGTTACAATTTCCGAATTAATGGGAGAAAAAAACCCTCGTATAAGTAAATGAACATAGGGTAAGGATATTTCGAAAGAATAATCCTTACTCTAATTATGTTTGAGTAAATAAAGGACAATAAAATTGAAATTATCTTGAATTAATAATAATCTTGAATTGAAATATGAATAGGAGGAATTAACATGAAAGTAGTTGCGATTGTTGGTAGTATCCGTAAAGAATCTTATAATATGATGTTAGCAAAGTTTATTCAAAAACATTATGCAGATCAATTTGATTTGGAAATATTAAAATTAAATGATATTCCAATGTACAATCAAGATATTGAAAATGAAGCGCCTCAAGTTGTACTTGATTTTAAAGCAAAAGTAAAAGAAGCAGATGCAGTACTTTGGGTAACACCGGAATATAATGGTTCTATTCCAGGTGTTCTTGGAAATGCAATTGACTGGTTATCACGTGTAGATAAAGTGATGATTGGCAAACCGTCTATAATCATGGGTGCATCAATGGGGAACCTTGGTACTGTAAAAGCACAAATGCATTTACGTGACATCCTATTTGCACAAGGTCTTGGGTCACCTGTGTTACAAGGAAACGAAGTCTATGTAGGTGCAGCACATACAAAATTTGACGCTGAAGGCAATTTAATAGACGAAGGAACAGTTAAATTTTTAGATTCAGTAATAGCTAACTTTATGGAATGGATGAAATCATATCTTTCATAATGAATACGAAAATTATGGCTCCTATTAAGAGGGCACTGAAAAAGTCCTTTCTGATTTTTATTGCGAGTATGAGAACAATCAATTCGTTCTCATACTCGCTTTTTTCATTTGAAGCCGTGGATTTCCGTTCCAGGCAGACGCTTTCCGCGGGCACGGCTTCAGCCTTCTCCCTCGCTACGCTCAGTCCGGGTGCTTCAGCTCGTGCTGTTCCCGCTGGAGTCGCTGCCTTCCACTCCAATCCACTATTTTTTCTTCTCTAAAAGATTATTACTCTCAAAAAAGCAACTTCTTTCCTGTATAATTAAATGAAGTAAATGTAGGTGGTGTACCCAATGATTTCAAACCAAGAATCTCTCAATCTTAGCCCATTCATGGCAATATACGATATGGTGGTACCTAAGGAAAATATGCTTCGAAAAATCAATGAACTTGTAGATTTTACTTTTATCCTCGAGGAACTAAAAACAAAATATTGTCTTGATAATGGTCGCAATGCAGTGTCCCCCATTCGGATGTTCAAATATTTAATGCTTAAATCCATTTTTGATTTATCAGATGTAGATGTAGTAGAACGTTCTAAATATGATATGTCGTTTAAATATTTCCTCGATATGGCTCCAGAAGATTCTGTGATTGACCCAAGTTCTCTAACAAAATTCCGTAAACTCCGTCTTCCAGACGAGGGTTTATTAGATATGCTAATTGGGAAAACAGTCGAGATTGCATTGGAAAAAGAAATCATTAAAAGTAAATCAATCATCGTGGATGCCACACATACGAAAGCACGTTATAATCAAAAATCACCGAAAGAATTTTTACAGGAAAAATCCAAAACTGTTCGAAAAGCTGTCTATCAAATCGATGAATCGATGAAAACAAAATTCCCACCGAAAACTACTTCTAACGAAGTGAAGGATGAGTTAGATTATTGCCGTCAAGTTATTACTGTGATTGAAACAGAACCACACATTGCTGAGATTCCTGCCGTTAAGGAAAAATTAAATGTGCTAAAGGAAGTAGTAGAAGATTACACAGAACAACTTAGCTATTCCAATGATCCAGATGCACGTGTTGGGCACAAAACTTCTGACTCTTCTTTCTTTGGCTACAAGACACATATCGCGATGAGTGATGAACGAATTATTACAGCTGCCATTGTGACGACAGGAGAAAAAAGTGATGGAAAATACCTACAAAAGTTAATTGAAAAAAGCCAAGAAACAGGGATGAAAGTCGAGACAGTCATTGGAGACACAGCTTATTCTGAAAAAGATAATATCCGCTATGCAAAAGAACATCATCTTGAATTAGTATCAAAATTAAACCCGCTAATTACACAAGGTATGCGAACGAAAGAAGAAGAATTTGAGTTTAACAAAGATGCAGGAATGTATGTTTGTAAAGCTGGTCATATGGCAATTAGGAAAGCACGAACAAATAAGAAAAACGTAGGAAAAAATCAAAAACAAACTTATTATTTTGATATTGAAAAATGCAAAGTCTGTCCTACCCGTGAAGGTTGTTATAAAGAAGGAGCGAAAAGTAAGACTTATTCTACGACAATCAAATCTACAGAACACAAAGACCAGGAAGCATTCCAAGAAACCGATGAATTTAAAAGAAAAGCAAAATCCCGGTATAAAATTGAAGCGAAGAATAGTGAACTCAAACATAGACATGGGTATGATACAGCATCATCATCAGGTCTGTTTGGCATGGAGATTCAAGGAGCTACAGCGATATTTGTAGTTAACCTCAAGCGAATATTAAAGTTTCTGAGCGAAAAAGAGTAAAAAAGAGACGAAGAAAAAGCCAATTGCCGTCCAAATAAGACGGCAATTGGCTTTTTTTGTATTGAATTTCATTTACACAACTAAAAA
>NZ_ML122543.1:0-109169 GCF_003844195.1 Rummeliibacillus sp. TYF005 | reverse complement strand
TTACGGAATTAAAAACTTCTCAAGACTGCGAAAGAAAATATTATGGCGTCAAGTTGTAAGAGAAGTGAGTGTTTAAAATCACACTCACTTCAAAAGAGTAGAGTATTTGTGGAATTTAAACACCACCACATTTGACAAAGAACCAAAATAACCAAGACTTTTAAACCTACCATGACAGTATTTAATTTAGTCGATTCTTTTACACCTTTTGTTAGGAAAAATGCAAGGATAAAGATGATAATAATTGCTGGTAAATTAACAAATGTCCCATTTGCCGGATCAAAGGAACCTGAAACGGCCTTTGGTATATGAATATTTAGTCCAGCTAATAATGAGTTCAGATAGGCAGACTAGCAACAGCAGCAACAGCTAGTCCATATTCTAAAATCAATGACCATCCTACAATCCAAGCAATTATTTCCCCAAATACTACATAGCTATAAGTATAGGCACTACCCGTAACAGGGATGGATGATGAAAATTCAGAATAACACATTGCAGCAAAGGCGCAAACGATAGCAGCAAGGATAAAGGAAAAAATAATCCCCGGACCTGCATGCTCAGCGGCAACAGTCCCTGGGAGTATGAAAATTCCGGTACCTACGATTGCTCCTACACCAAGTAACATTAGATCAAATGCACCAAGTGTTTTATTTAATTGAATCTTTCCATGTTGATGTAACAGTTGGTCAACTGATTTTTTTCGGAAAATAGTATTTTTCATTAGATACACTCGATTCTATTTTAAAAATCTCTTTTATATACGAACCTACTATGGATTATTACATATTGGGCACGTTTGATTTTTATTATATAAAAATTCTAAACATTTATGTAATGTGCGTCAAATAAATTTGTCGAATTTAGGCGATTTTCATCGAATAATGACAACAATTCGAAAAATAATAGCAATTTTCTACTTTGAAGCGTTGAAGTGATAAAGTGTGCGATATAAAAGTAAGTTTAAATCTTAATACTATTAAAATAAGCTGTAGAGAAATGTACTCCCACATTTCTCTACAGCTTTATTATTAGGATAAGTATGATTATAACAGTTTTTCATAGCGAATAACGTAACCTCGGATAAATGATCTGTATTTTGACTAGTTGGTTATAAGTGATTCTGGACTTATAGCCTCCTTATGCCTTTTCTTAATGGCTTTACTTAATTGCGGTCTTTTTTGCCGCATCATTTGTTTTTGCCTTTTTCTCAATATTAATTTTAATGGTTGGTTTTTTGGCAGCACTTTCTGCAATTTTTCTCTCCTGTTCATGTTTATTTAATATCATTTATAAGCAATTTCTTATAATCATTCTTTAATCTAATTGAATAGAGTTGTCCGGAGAATCACCCTTGCTTGAATTTTTAGGATCTAATTCTAAAGGCGTAAAACTTTTTCTGTACTAAATCTTTATGCTAGAAAAGCCTAAAATATGATAGAAGAGCAATCTAATATTAAAGTTTCCTCTGAATTTTCAAATATTAGTTTACATTCCCTACATAATTTTATATAATACCAATAAGATAACTAGGAAATGGAAGTGGAGGAGAGGTTGAAATGAATACAAATGCTTTTTTTAGATCGACAATGGCGAATAATTTTACAGCTAGAAAGTTTTTTAAACGAGTAGCAAATGATATTGAGAGCCAATTAAAAGAATGGCATGATGATATCCAAGTAACAATCGAAACTTGGAGAACTTATTCATTGTGCGTTCAACAAGGAGAAAGAACATTCCAAGTGGCATTATCAAAAAATTTTGTAGACATTCTTCAACATGAAGCTCCATATGCTTTAGATGCGACACTTTGGAATGGATTAATCAAACAAGGGTTGGAAATACAAGATACAGAAGGTAATTATTTAGATATTGCATTAGATTTCCATAAATATGAACAGCAAAAACTTGCCTGATTTTAGCTTATATTCAAAGAGGGTCATCCAATAAAAAGTTGGATGACCCTTTTAGGTACTTGTTAATTATTAAACATCTTTGCCTTCTATTGCGACATCTTGAATTTCTGTTTTAAATTTTGTAATATCCCATTGCAATTGATTTTGTACAAAACCTAGCCCATCTGCATGATATCTACCTGCAATTTTTTGATATCCTAAAAGTTCATATACTCCATCTCTATCAAAATCAACTGGATATAGTCCACTTAATGGGTCAACCCATCCTTCAATAGGTGCTTTTAGCGTGCCGTCAGTATTATAAATTTCAGCTAAATAGTCTTTTCCCTTATAGCGTATGTCTAAAATATACTGCTTTTTAGGTGATGAACTTGTAACTCTTACTTTATAAAAATTCTCATATACTACAGTGTACTTAGAGTGTTGCTGGTATTTGTCGCCGTCAAATATTTGCCTCGTTTTTCCGTAAATAAAGGAATAGATATCTGTATAAATTGTCCCACCACTGCCACCCGTATCAATCGTGATTAATACATCCTTTACATGATTTCCTGTAAAGTCTCCGAGAAAAATTGTCGGGTTATAGCCACTATTATTTTTTAAAGGAATTTCTTCATATATATTTTTAGAGTGTTGGAATAGAATGAGATGGATGTTTTGCCAAAATGGACTATCGGGTTTCTTAGTACCTGTTAAATAGATAGTATCTAAAACACCATCTCCAGTCACATCTCCATAAGCCTTTGTAATGACGACTTGAGAAGAATTGACAGGTAATCTTTCAAAGCCATTTGGTGTCCACTGCAAATAATCTAAATATGAAGGTAGATTGTTGGTCTGCCATTCGATGACTAATGTCTTTTTAGTACTTTCATCTAGCTTTATGGCATATAGCCCGGCAATTGTATGTTCATCTATTTTTAGATGAATCATCGGCTGCCATTGTAGGTTAATTTGTTTGAGCAAGAGCAGAAAAGTATCACCTTGATAGATATAGGCACTAACTAATTCTTCTATTGAATCGCCGTCAACATCAACATGTTGAACTACAGGACCAACTTGAGGTAATTCTAAAATAGTAGCAGTGGGAGGCAAAAAATATCGGATAAATTGCAAATCATGATTAATCATAAATTCCACCTTTTTGTGTATAAGATTAATAATCATAAATAGGTTATCAGTATCAAACTCATGCATGTTTTATTTAAATTTATGCTGAATAGAAATTAATATGAAAGGGGGAGAATATTCTTTTTGGATAGTACAACTTATTGCATGATAAAAAATTTGATATCAAAAAGGCTCTAAAAGTATTGATATTACTTTTAGAGCCTTTTAGGTTGAGTTATTTAGTTTATTTTAAATTGTTGTATAGCACTTTGTAACTCTTCGGCCATATTTAGTAACCCTTTGACTGAGGTTTCTACAGCTTCCATAGAAGATAAGGACTCTTCTGTAGAAGCGGCTACTTCTTCAGAAGCAGCGGCATTTTCTTTGGCTTGATGGTTTAACTCAATTGATGTAGCTGCTAATTGTTGAGAAGATGCGGATATTTGTTCAGCTGTTGCTGAAACATTTTCAATTTTAGGTGTGATATCCTGCATACTTGCTATAATAGCTTCAAATTTTGTAGCTGAATTTTGGGAAATTGTAATTCCTTCTTGTACATCTTCTAAAGTTTTTAACATAATTTCCACAGCATCTCCAGAATCTTGTTGAACAGCAGTAATGAGTTCAGCAATTTTGGATGCAGATTGTTGTGAGTTTTCAGCAAGTTTTCGAACTTCATCTGCTACAACAGCAAAGCCTTTACCGTGTTCACCAGCTCGTGCAGCTTCAATAGATGCATTTAGTGCTAGCAGATTTGTTTGATCGGCAATATCACCGATAATATTCAAAATTGCACCGATTTCTTTTGTGCGATTATATAAGGAACGGATTTTAGTATCAGAATCTGTTACGGACTGATGAATTGAATCCATTTGGGATACCGTATGTTGAATAGATTGCTGACCATCTTCTGCTTGTTTAGTAGCATTTGCAGAAAGTGTAGAAACTTCAGAAGTATTGTCTGCAATGACCATTATACTTTTTGAAATTTCTTCAACAGCATTTGAGTTTTGCTCTATGTTCACCGTTTGTTGTTCGGTGTTCAAGGTAACGTGTTGCATGGCAGAAGAAATTTGCTGTGCTACTGCGATATTTTGATCTGTACTAGCAGAGAGATCTTCAGCAGAAGAACGAACATGCAAGGCATTTGTATTAACTTTATGAATGATTGAAGCAAGGTTATCTTTCATATGGTTAAATGATGCAGCTAGTTTACCAATTTCGTCTTTAGAGTGAATAGCAATATCCTCAGTTAAGTCACCTTCGCTAATTTTTCTAGCGCTGATTTCTAATTTGTTGATAGGGTTTATAATTGAGCGAACCAAGAACATTATTAAAATACTTCCAACGACGATGAATATAAGTTGTACGATGAAGTTTGTATATAGCGTTGTCGATGCAGCGTCTATAGCCTCTGAAGTAAAGGTAGTACCAATTACTTTCCACCCAGTTAACTTATTCGTCTCAAATAAGATTTGTTGGTTATTATATGATGTTTGGCCTGAATTCTTAGCCATGACATGATTCATATAAGATTCAGAAGCAGCTTTGCCACTTTCTTTATGAGGATGAGAAATAATAGTCTTATTATTATCAACTAACGTGATAAATCCTTTTTTACCGATTTGGACCTTATTCGCTATATCTTTAAGGGTGTCAATTTGAATATCAACTCCGACAACCCCAGAGCCATCTTCTAACTTTTTCGAAATGGTAATAACTAACTGACCGGAAGTTGAAGAAATATAAGGCTCTGTTATGATTACTTGTCCATTGTTTTGCATAGCTTCCTGATACCAAGGTCGTTCTCTGGGATCATAATCTTTTGGATATTTGAAGTATGGCATCCGAATCATTTGCCCCTTAGATGTACCAACATATGCCATGGCAGCCTCTGGATGTTCATTGACATATTGATCTAGTATATTACGAAGCTTAGAATCTTTAGAGCCATTTAAAATTGAAGAAGTAACTTTTTTTGAAAAGTACTCAATATCATGAGTTTTAGGCTGAATAGTGTTTGTAATCTGTGTATTTAATAGACTGATATTAGATTTGGCGCTATTGACCTGCTCTTCTTCTATTTGCCCCTTAGCGCTATTGTAAGAAATCCAACCTAATATAAGAGAAGGAATTATTAACGCGATTAAAAATGCGCCGATTAATTTATTGCGAAGCGTCCAACTAAAAAAATTTCCCATTTGAAAATCCCTCACTATAGTAATTGCAAAATTTTTAATTTTTAAATGATTAAATATACATAAACCATGTATACTATTATATATTATATACATAGTAAAGAAGATATCAATGTTTGATTTGAGAATAGGTCTGTTTTCCTTTATAAATTATTTCTTTCTTGCATCTTTTGTATTTTTATTTATAAATATATATTTAAATTTAAAAAATAAATTACAGAATTTACGATAATATAATGTATTTGAAAAATAAAAAAGCATCCTTCTTGTTGAACGTAAGGATGCTCTAATCGATTTTATTTAGGCTATGTGTAAGGTGATTTAAAATTATTTAGTATACTTTGTCACCATTAAAAATAGAATTTTTAACAATTACATAGTCAACATTACGAATGGATTCCAGTTTTGTACCTCCGGCATAAGAGATTGACGATTGAAGGTCTTGTTCCATTTCAATAAGCGTATCACTTAAATGGCCACGATGTTCAACGTGCATTTTTTTACCTTCGACGTTTTTCTTTTCACCTTTTTGGAATTCAGATGCAGAACCAAAATATTCTTTATATAACTTACCATCAATTTCAATCGTTTTACCTGGTGATTCCTCATGACCAGCAAATAATGAACCAATCATTACCATTGTTGCACCAAAGCGAACGGATTTGGCAATATCGCCGTTAGTCCGAATACCTCCGTCTGCAATAATAGGTTTCGTTGCGGCTTTTGAACACCAACGAAGGGCGGCTAATTGCCAGCCACCAGTTCCAAAACCTGTTTTAACCTTTGTAATACATACTTTACCAGGCCCAATTCCAACTTTAGTAGCGTCAGCACCAGCGTTTTCAAGTTCACGAACAGCTTCAGGTGTACCGACATTACCGGCAATAACGAAGGAAGTAGGAAGTAGTCTTTTTATATGTTGAATCATATTGATCACTGCATTTGAGTGACCGTGTGCAATATCAATTGTTATATAGTCAGGAGTTAAATTTTCTTTCGCTAAATCTTCTATAAAAGCGTATTCTTCTGGTTTTACTCCGACACTAATAGAAGCGATTAAGCCACGTGCTTGCATGTCCTTTACAAAATTCGCACGATTTGCTGGATTGAAGCGATGCATAATATAGAAGTAACCATTTTCAGCTAATTTAATAGCAATATTTTCATCTATTATTGTTTGCATGTTTGCAGGGACAACAGGAAGTCTAAATTTGTGACCACCGAGCATAACACTTGTATCACATTCAGAACGGCTATTCACAATACATTTTGCGGGAATTAATTGAATATCTTCATAGTCAAATACATTATCCATTAAAAAACACTCCTAAAAACGAATATTATTTTTGTTTATTTAAAAAACGTTCGCCCTTTGGTAATTTACATTAATTTTAGCCTAATGTCAAAATTTTTTTGCAAAATTACTAAAATAGTAGTTTTTTAAATGAGGTTTGAGAGGAAATTAGATAAGATTTAAGAAAGTAGAATAGGTTCACGTTGGTAGATCTGTTTAACGTAACAACTTAAGACGAACTCAATTATTTATGATAAAATCAGGTTTTAAGGGCAATAGGAACTGAATTGATAATATATAGGATAAAAGGGATTACTTACATAAAAATAAATGGCTTATAAAGAATAACGAGAGGAAGCAACTGATGAAAAATTTAGAATTTATTTTAAGGGATTATATTATTGGAAGACCAGTTATTTCAATTGAATATGATGAGGATGACCAAACTATTGGAGAAATTATAGATGCGCATAGAGGTCTTATATATGGCCATATAGAGCTTAATGATGAACAAAAGCTTACATCTTTCATGATTGATATGGAAGAGATTATGGAACATAATGACGTTTCTTTGGACGAATATGAAGAATTAACACCCGATGAATTAATCGGTTGTGCTGAAGACTTTGCAAAAGACTTCTGCCGGGAAAGTTTGCATTTTAAAGAAATGACACAATGGAATGGTGAATCTTACATGGTCATTTTTGAAGAAAAGGATATGGCTTTAAATTTATTTATACCTAATTCCGGGGTAACAATTGAAATTAATAAGCAAGGATTTATTATTTCGGCAGTGTTATTCCAATCTTACTATCAATTAACATACCCAGATATCCAGATTTCAGCAGAAGATGCTAAAGAAATTATTTGTCGATATCCTTTGGTGCAACTAGGCATATTTGAAGATAGTGGTGAGATGAAGTTAGTATACTATCCAAATCGTGAATATTTAGCAGTCCATGTAGATGGACAAATAGCGACAACAGAAGAGTTTTTAGAAGAAAAAGCTGCTGATACACATGAATTTAAGCCGGTGACAGTAACTCAATCAGTGGAAAGCTTATTGGGTGTAACGGATGATATGTATAAAGTAGAAACAGAAAACGGGACATTCTGGTATGACTCATTGGATGTAGAAAATGTCCAGACTGCAGACCCAATAGTTAAAATTGAAAGAACTGATGATTTACAATTAGATTATGAATCTAGTGTTGAATGGGAAGAGTCAGAAGAATTGCCAGAAGAGTTGTTAGAAGAAAGGGCAAAAATATTTTTAGAAGCTATTATTGGCAATATTCATGATAAATATATACTTGAAGATCAACTTCAAGAAGATGAAGATATTGAATTTTTAAATGAAGAAGATTTAACAGAAGAAGAACGTCAATTTTTTGAGGAACTCGAAAAGATGGAAGCAGATGAAGATGAAGGTTTAGATGAAGATGATGAGTTTAACTTTGAACCATTCACAACATTCACGTTTATTCGCCATTATGAAGGAATTCGTATGGATGAATATTCCATCCATGTAAATGTCGGTGTTTATACAGGTGTAATTCGTGATTGCTCGATTATTTTACCTGACGAATCACAATTATTAGCGATGAATATGGAGCCTGTTGTGTCTATAGAAGTAGCTAAAACAATTTTTAAAGAGCATTTACAAATGAAACTAGCACGTACGATAAATTATGAAGACGAAGATGAAGATGTAACTTTATATGGATTAGATTATGTAATGGATTTCCCTCAAAACAGAAGAATAGAAAGAATCGATGCAACTACAGGTGAGGTTTATTACGAATTCTCAGATGTTCTAAGAGAAGGATAATAGTAAATAAATTTATTTGAATGAACAATGGATTTCCGAAAACTATAAATCTTAAAAAATAATTAGAAAATAAGAATTGACAGAAAAACACTAGTATTGTAGACTGTTCACAACAAGTAAATACGACCTCACTTATTGGTGAGGTAGAGGCGCGATATTTATTAGTTCTTGGCGGAGTTAGAGAGAGCGGTGAAACCGGGAAGAAGGAAATGTTGCCGAAGTTTGTAATAGATCTCGATATTACATGCTGGGCTTGCAATGAATAATTGTAAGACTGTCTCAATAAGCTACCCTGGTTTATTGAGTTGAGCTATCTCATTTTGGGATAAAAGTGGAGGATTTGGGACTAGATATATTCTGGAACCTGAGTTCAACTCAGGTTCCTTTTATTTTTGTATCGAAGTACCTGTATGGCCAATGAATAATAGAATTGGCTGAACGGGTAGATGCAAAGATTAGACATTTAGCTCTTTTTCTACACATAAGGGAACTGTTTTTAAAGGAGAGGGAAATATGAAAAAGACATGGACATTATTAACTGGTGTTTTATTAATGGCCATCCTTGTATTAGCAGGATGTGGCACAGGCGATTCTAAAAAGTCGGAATCATCAGGAAATGGTGAGGAACAAGATACATTTACAGTAGGTATGGAAGCAGGATATCCACCTTTTAACTGGACACAATCAGACGATTCAAATGGTGGTGTTGCTATTAAAGGAAATGCAGAATTCGCAAACGGCTATGATGTACAAATTGCGCAAAAAATCGCAGATGGTTTAGGCAAGAAATTAGTTGTTGTGAAAACAGAATGGGATGGTCTTGTACCAGCACTAACTTCTGGGAAAATTGATGCCATTATCGCTGGTATGTCACCAACGAAAGAACGTAAACAAACAATAGATTTCTCAGATATCTACTATAAATCTAATTTAGTAATGGTTGTAAAAAAAGGTAGCAAATATGATGGTGCAACATCAATTACTGATTTCAAAGGTGCGAAGGTGACGGCTCAGTTGAACACTTTCCACTATACAGTTATCGATCAAATTAAAGGCGTTAAAAAACAAACTGCAATGGATAATTTCCCAGCAATGCGCGTTGCACTTGAATCAGGTAAAATTGACGGTTACGTTTCAGAAAAACCTGAAGCTGTTTCAGCAACAGCAGCTAACGATAAATTTGCAATGGTAGAGTTTACTGAAGGCGAAGGATTTAAAACATCACAAGAAGATACAGCAATCGCGGTTGGTTTACAAAAAGATAGTGATTTAACAGATAAGATCAATGAAATCCTTAAAGGAATTTCAGAAGCAGACCGTGAACAAATCATGGATGAAGCGATCAAAAATCAACCAGCAGCTAAATAGTTATGTTGAACTTAAAGAGCTACCGATTGTGATTATTGCAATTGGTAGTTCTTGTTATGCTTTTAAGGAGGAGTAATAATGAGCTTAGAATGGTTTATCAATATCATTACAAATAACTGGCCGATGTTCTTAAGAGGCGCTTGGATGACACTGGTTATTTCAACAATCGGGACTATTATTGGCGCATTAATCGGCTTGATTATTGGCGTCATTAATACAATTCCAAAGGGCAATGGTGGAGCTAAAAAGTGGCTCTTGAAAATTATCAATGCTATTTTAACAATTTATGTTGAGTTCTTCCGTGGCACACCTATGATTGTGCAAGCAATGGTCGTTTATTACGGATCAGATTTGTTGTTTGGCATTGATATGAATCGTACCTTTGCAGCAATTTTTATCGTATCGATTAATACAGGCGCTTACATGGCTGAAATTGTTCGTGGTGGGATTATGAGTATTGAACAAGGACAGTTTGAAGCGGCTCGAGCTATAGGGATGAATCACTGGCAAACAATGATTCATGTTGTGTTACCACAAGTAATGCGCAATATCTTACCTGCAACAGGAAACCAATATGTGATGAATATCAAAGATACATCTGTATTAAATGTAATTGGCGTCACTGAATTGTTCTTCCAAACAAAATCAATTGCAGGAAATAACTTCCGATATTTCGAATCATTCTTTGTTGCATGTCTGATTTACTTAGTTATGACGATTATTGTTACGCAAATTTTGCGATTCTTTGAACGCAAACTTTCAGGTAATGCAAATTATCAAATACTAGATGACGCTACATTTATCCGTAGACCGGAACAGGCAAAATAGAGGTACAAAGGAGAGAAAAACTATGGAAACAATTATTGATATTCAACATCTTAGTAAATCCTTTGGTACACATGAAGTATTAAAAGACGTTAACTTTTCTGTAAAAAAAGGTGAAGTAGTATGTGTGATTGGATCATCTGGGTCAGGAAAATCAACACTTTTACGTTGTATAAACTTGCTTGAAACACCAAGTGGTGGAGAAATTTTTTATAAGGGTAAAAATATTCTTACAAATAAGCAAAATCTCAATACGTTTAGAACACATTTAGGAATGGTATTCCAACAATTTAATCTCTTTAATAATTGCGACGTATTAAGTAACTGTGTTCTTGGGCAAACAAAAGTTTTAAAACGTTCAAAAGATGAAGCTAAGGAAGTAGCTATGAGATATTTAAAGGTAGTTGGTATGGATCGTTATTTAAATGCGAGACCTAGCCAATTGTCAGGTGGACAAAAGCAAAGGGTTGCGATTGCGAGAGCTTTATCCATGCAGCCTGATGCATTATTATTTGATGAACCAACATCAGCGCTTGACCCTGAAATGGTTGGAGAAGTTTTAAAGGTTATGAAGGAATTAGCAAAGTCCGGATTAACCATGATTATTGTTACGCATGAAATGGAGTTTGCAAGAGAAGTTTCGGATAGGATTGTATTTATGGATAAAGGTGTAATTGTTGAAGACGATACCCCTGATGAAGTGTTTAATAATCCGAAACACGAACGGACGAAGGCATTTTTAAACCGCGCTTTAAAATAAAAATAGAGCTGTCATCTCACGTTTTGGGTGACAGCTTTTTCTGTATGATCCTTTGGAATTAAAATAGATATATGATATCAAATATTGGCCTATTTGTAGAAAACATGTTAATAAACCTTACATAAAAATCAGAAAAATTAGACAAATAGGTGTTATACTATTTAGTAGAGAACTTTATACATAGGGGGTTGAAGATATGATCAACACTGAAAACGAAAACCTTAATGTTTCCACTTTGATGAATGAATTGAAATTTGAAAATCGAGAAATGCAAAATGTTATGCAAAAGTTACAGAAGATTTCCATGCAATCCAAAATACTAGCATTGAACTCTGGTATTGAAGCGGCTCGGGCTGGAGAAGCAGGACGTGGATTTTCAGTAGTTGCAAAAGAGATTAATAAGTTTGCTGCTGCCAGTATGGATGCAAGTAAAGAAAGTGAAGAAATTATTAAATCTATTCAACAAAAGGCAAATGAAATAATTGCTGTTCGAACAGTTGACATTGCATATGATACGATTGATAAAATTGATCGTAATTTGTTTGAACGAAATTGTGATGTACAAGCGTGGGCTACTTTTGATGCTGTTAAAAATGTCATAGCTAATCCAACACTTGAAACTAGAGAAGAAGCACAGGCCTTATTAAAAAATATATATGAAATTTACGAAGTGTATTTTGAACTGCTAGTAGTTGACCTAGACGGTAATATTATAGTCACTGCGAAAAATCAAAGTGAAGTTGGCAAGAGTATGGCTAATCGGGAATGGTTTAGAGAAACTATTAGCAATAATGATGTATATGTAACGGATATGTATTATTCTGAAGTTGTTCAGGGATATACGATGGGGTATTCATGTCCAATAAGAGATGAACATGGTCAAGTTAGGGGTGTATTTTCTACTCGCTTTAACTGGGATTTTATATATGACATTATTGACAATGTTAAAATTGATGAATCCTCTCAATTATATGTTATTAACAAAGAGGGTATTGTAATTGCATCAAAAGATAGAGAGAATGTTTTGAGTAAAAATTTGAGTGATATGAAGGCGGTTCAAAAGGTTACTAGTGGAGCTGATAACCGTGGATATGTGATTGAAAACAATCAAATTTGTGCATATTGTTTAACTGAAGGGTACAATGCCTATAAGGGGAAAGGCTGGTCTGTTATTGTTATTGAGTCGATATAGTTATTATATTTTTTAATTAAAAGGCGAACAACTTCCACCAGTTGTTCGCCTTTTGGTGAGTTCTTTCGATTTTTTAAACCAAAGTATTATTAATCTACTTTTGCCATTTCAATCACTAAAATGTGTGCTGTATTTTCGGCTTTGATATGAATGTTTTCTTCTACGATTTCTAAGCCATCACGTGCTTCAAGTGGAACATTATTTATCGTAGCCTGACCTTCTATATCTACAAGATAAGCTTGGCGTCCTTTGGCTACTTCAAAATTAATTTCCTTACTAGCTTCTAATTCTATTGCATATAAATTAGCATCTTGGTTAATTTGAATTGGTGCGGTTCCATTCTTGTTTGAGACCATATGGAGCCATTTATTTTTGCGTTCATCCATTTCGAATAAGAACTCACCATAATGTGGAGTATGCCCATGACGATCTGGTAAAATCCAAATTTGAAGCATTCTTAGTTCTTCATCACCCATATTATGTTCGCTATGGAAAACGCCTGTCCCAGCACTCATATATTGGACTTGCCCTCGTGTGATGGTATGTTTGTTTCCCATGCTATCTTGGTGTGTAAGTGCGCCTTTGACAACATAAGAAATAATCTCCATATCACGGTGAGGATGAAGGTCAAATCCTGTATGAGGTGCGATTAAATCGTCATTTATAACTCGTAATGCACCAAATTGAATGTTTTTTGGATTGTAGTATTCTGCAAATGAAAAATGGAATGTACTGTTTAACCAACCTAGGTGGCTAGTCCCCATTTGTTGATGGTCAACTTTTCTAAGCATAATAATCTTCCCTTCAAATAATTATCTTGAAAATATCTTTAATTCGAGATAATTTTATAAGCAATTTTATAATTAGTCAAACCTTTCAATTTAATATATATATAAAGATGTCTTATAAGGTTAAATTCAACTCATAAGACATCTTTTTCTTACTCTTTAATGAGATCGTATGTAATACAAATTGGTTTTTTTGTACGAGGATCTAAACCAATAAAAGCATCAATATTAAAAACAGTTTTTAAAACTTCTGGTTGGATAACTTCTTCACATTCTCCAGCTTTGATAATTTCCCCATCTTTTAACGCAATCAAATAATCAGCAAACCTAGCCGCTTGATTTAAATCATGAAGTACCATAATAATGGTGCGTTGTTGTTCTTTATTTAACTTTTGGAGCAGCGTGAGAACTTCTAATTGATGGGCCATATCTAAATACGTAGTTGGCTCATCCAAGAAAATAATTTCTGTTTCTTGTGCAAGGGCCATTGCGATCCAGACGCGTTGGCGCTGTCCACCTGAAAGTGCGTCAACAGAACGATATTTGTAATCAGAAGTACCTGTCACTTCTAAAGCCCAGTCAATTACTTCATAATCTCTTTTCGTTAGTTTTCCAAGAGCCTTTTGATAAGGAAAACGACCATAAGAGACAAGTTCACCGACAGTTAATCCGTCGATGCTTTCAGGAGTCTGCGGAAGAATCGCCATTTTGCGTGCCAGATCTTTTGTTTTTTGTTTTGCAATATCCTCACCGTCTAAAACAGTGTAGCCAGCTTGTTGACTAATAATTCGAGTCATTGTTTTTAGTAAGGTAGATTTCCCACAGCCATTTGAACCTATGATGGTGGTGATTTTCTTATCAGGAATTTCGATGTTTAAATTCTGTAAAATCAGCTTTTCACCATAGCCAACACTTAGGTTATTAGTAAGTAAACGGACCATTATTCAACCTCCAATTTATAATAAGCAAACAAATTAATGAGAATGAAAATCAATTTCATCTGATCATTATCATAATTCTAATTAGTAATTACTGTCAATAATGATTTTGGATGATTTATAAAATTGTATGGTGATAAATAGAAAAAATGTTGAATCACATAAACGTGCCCGTGAAGAAACATTAAATAATAACCAATTATTAATAATAAAGTAGCCATACAGGAAGTTAGATTCGAACACTTTCCAAACAAAACTATTCAAAAAATATTAGTACTTTAAAAAATACCCTCTGGATTATATGAATCCAAAGGGTATTTATCTTTGTAAGGGCTATCTTTCTCGTTCAATAAAAATTTTTCTTTATGATGTTGACAATGTTAAAATAGACTATAAGTCTTTTTTATAAGGTGATTTTTATGAATTCAATATCATTTAAATGGTTGAGAACTGAAGTTATTTGGATATTACTCATTGCAAGTTTTACAGCAATAAGTAGCGAAATTAAGCTCATACCGTTTAATGGTGAAGATTTTCGCTTTGGATTGGGGAGTATTACTTTCTTATTATTAATATTAATCCGTATACCGAGATCTGTTATACGTACTGGGGTTATAACAGGTTTAACAGTAGTTCTTTTTCGAGTATTTTCAAGTGTTTTAATATATAATGGTACGTTTCCTGATAGTCTAATTGAACACTATCCTGCATTTTTGTTTTATTTTGTGTATGTTGTATTATTCACACTTTTAGATGTTAGAAGTTTTATTGAGCAACCTCTTAAATTGGGCATCTTGGCAACCTTTATAGAAATTATTTCTAATAGTGCTGAACATATTGTTCGTTATTTTATCCTACCAAATAGTTATTTAGGATTTTACGATTGGTTTTTAATCATCTTGGTAGCCATATTAAGGAGTTTTTTTGTAGTAGGGATATATAGCTCGATTATTACGTCTGAACAACATAAAAGACTAGATCAACAGCTCACTCTAGGATCAGATTTATATGTCGAAACATTGTATTTGCAAAAAATAATGAATCATATCGAACAAATTATGGCAGACAGCTATGATTTATATAGAACATTAAAAAAACAACAGTCACAGGAACAAAGTGTAAAGGCCTTGCACATTTCCCAGGAAATCCATGAAGTAAAAAAGGATGCGCAAAGAATCTTTTCAGGTTTATCTAATATTACAATGCCTAAAACAGATGTCGAATATTACTTATCGAATATTGTAGAATTTGTCGTAACGGCTAATATTAAATATAGCGAAATGTTAAATAAAAACATAGAATTTAAAATTGAAAACACAATTGATTTTCCATTGACGCAACAAATCCCTTTGCTTGCCATTCTTAATAATATTACTGCAAATGCGATTGAAGCTATAGATGAAGACGGCCGTATTGAATTAAGAATCATTGAACAGGGAGAGATGATTCATTTTGCTATTCAAGATACAGGCAAAGGTATAGCTGAGGAAGACTTAGGTATTATATTTGAGCCTGGCTTTACAACAAAATTTAACCAACAAGGTGTAGCTGCAACCGGAATTGGATTATCTCATGTAAAGGAAATTGTCCAAATGCTACAGGGTGAAATTTATATTGAACGACCAATCTTAGGGGCCACTTTCCACATTAAGATACCTCGCAAGAATATACAAAAAGGAGTGGAGTAAGTTGCGGTACTTTATCGTAGATGATGATGTTGCAAGTCGTCGCATGCTCAAACAGATTATTTTAGATGGGGATATGGGTGTCATAATTGGAGAAGCTGATAGTGGGGTTAATGCATTAGATCCTATTTTATCAACTGACCCCGATTTTGTACTAATTGACCTTTTAATGCCGAAATTAGATGGTATAGAAACCATTGACCAATTGCGTAAGCAAGGTTTTAGAGGACATTTTATCATGATTTCTCAAGTTGAAAATAAGGAAATGATAGGCGAAGCTTACGAAAAGGATATTGAATTTTTTATACACAAACCAATTAATCGTATCGAGGTACAAAGTGTATTAAAAAAAACATCAGAACGACTACTACTAAAAAAGTCACTTTTAACAATTCGAAAGTCGATATTACACTTTGAAGAGGAAACAAAAGAAGAAACCCATCGTACGATTAAGGATGTTGTTTCTTCCATATTAAATGATATGGGGATTCTCGGAGAAGTTGGAAGCGATGATATAGTAACAATCATCGATTTGTTATCTTCAAATGAGGAAAAGTCCATGCAAATTCCACCGTTAAAAGATATTTATGAAAAATTAGCTAGTCAGACAAAATTTAGCGGTGCAGAAATAATGAAAGAGAGTAAAGCAATCGAACAGAGGATTCGTCGAACTATTTCTATTGCGATGAACAACCTAGCAACTCTCGGAGCTGTAGACTATACAAATCCTGAATTTGAATATTATGCACCTCGCTATTTTGAGTTTGCTGAAATTCGATCGTTGATGAAGACTATTCAAGAGAACGAGATGGATTCTAAAAAACCTAAAATCAATGTTAAGAAATTTTTGCAAGTTTTATATGTTGAGGCAAATGAAAAATTCAAGCATCCGCCAAAATAAGTAATTATATGTAAAAACTAATCTCGAATCGGCATAAAACCTATCTATTTAATAGAAAAGTTATATTAAAATTAATTTTTTTTGAATTTTTATATCATTAAAAATGTCGGATAATGTCGGATTTTATAAGTCGCCCGTATAATGAAATCAAGATTTACGATTCAAGTTAAAAGCAACCATTACTGAAGGGGTGACTAAATAAATGAAAAAATTTAAGTTTGGACTAGCTTGGCAAATTTTAATAGGGTTAATTCTTGGTGTAGTTGTCGGAGCTATCTTTTATGGAAATGAAAACGTAACCAAATATCTTCAACCTGTTGGTACAATTTTTATGAATATGATCAAAATGATTGTAGTACCAATTATTATTTCAACATTAATTGTTGGTGTAGCCGGTCAAGGTGACTTTAAAAAACTTGGTAAACTAGGTATTAAAACTATTGTTTACTTCGAAGTTATTACGACATTTGCAATTATTATCGGTATTGCCTCAGCAGATTTACTTCATCCTGGTGTAGGCGTTGATATGTCTAACTTAACAAAAGGCGACATTTCAACTTATGTCGAAACTAGTAAAGACGTAAAAGAAGGCGGCGGTTTTGCTGAAACAATTATTAATATTGTTCCAACAAATATTGTACAAGCTATGTCAGAAGGTAATATGCTTGCGATTATCTTCTTCTCAGTATTATTTGGTTTAGGTGTTGCAGCAATTGGTGAAAAAGGAAAACCAGTTTTAAAATTCTTCTCAGGTGTAGCAGATGCAATGTTCTGGGTAACAAATACAATTATGAAATTTGCTCCATTTGGTGTATTTGCCCTAATCGCTGTAACTGTTTCAACATTCGGTATACAATCTTTAGTGCCATTAGGTAAGTTAGCAATTCTTGTATACGTAGCAATGTTCTTATTTGTAGTAGTGATTCTCGGATTTGTAGCTAAAATTTGTGGCTTAAATATTTTCCACATTATTCGTATCTTAAAAGATGAATTGTTATTAGCATATTCAACTTCAAGTTCTGAATCTGTATTGCCACGTATTATGTTGAAAATGGAAAAAGCTGGTGTGCCGAAGGATATCGTATCGTTCGTTATTCCAACAGGCTATTCATTTAACTTAGATGGTTCAACTTTATACCAATCCATTGCGGCATTATTTATTGCTCAAATGTACGGTATAGACTTAACACTAGGTCAACAAATCACATTAGTTCTTACATTGATGGTAACATCTAAAGGTATTGCAGGTGTGCCAGGTGTATCCTTTGTTGTATTATTATCAACACTAACAGCTGTCAATATTCCAGTTGAAGGTTTAGCATTCATCTTAGGTATTGACCGTATCCTAGATATGGCTCGTACAGCTGTAAACGTAACAGGTAACTCATTAGCATCCCTTGTAATGGCGAAATGGGAAGGCCGTCTAGATAAAGACAAGTATGAAAATTACTTTGGTGACGAAGAAAAAGAAAAATTAGCATAATTAATTGATATTAGCTCTGCCGATATGAGTTTCAACTCATATTAGCAGAGCTTTTTTTGTCGAAATTAGACATCATGCTGACATATTGAGATGATACTATAGAAACAAAAAATTAGATTGGAGGTAGAGTAATGGATAAAGTATTGATTGTTGAAGATGAATTTGCCATAAGCCAAGTATTGAAGGCATATTTACAAAAGGTGCATTTTCAGACGGAGCAGGCATATACAGGCACTGAGGCGATCAAAAAATTTCATGCTTGGAATCCAGATATTATTTTGTTAGATGTGATGTTACCTGAAAAAAATGGGTGGAAAATTCTAAAAGAAATTCGTCAGGAAAGCAGTTGCCCAGTCATTATGCTTACCGCATTAGGTGATGTGAATTATAGATTGGAAGGTCTAAATGAAGGGGCAGACGACTATATAGCAAAACCATTTGTAGCAGAAGAAGTCGTTGCACGTGTTAAGGCTGTGTTAAGAAGAACTCAAGAAGACAAGGGACTTATACGACAATTTGGTAGTTTAGAGATTAATCTTCAATCACACCAAGTAAATGTAGGAGGGCATGAAGTTGACCTAACGCCAAGAGACTTATCTGTTTTGATGTTCCTCGCAGAGCATCCTAATCATACGTTTACAAGAGAACAACTTATTGAGCAAGTCTGGGGATGGGAATATGATGGTAGCGACCGAGCTGTCGATTTAGCTGTTAAACGATTGCGCAAAGCGTTACAGGATTGGCCAGCAACTGAAGGTGAAATTAAAACACTACGGGGATTGGGGTATCAACTAAGTGTTAAATAAAAGTAAAGATAAGAGGACTTCGTTAACACGTTATTGGACAAGCAGATATCTATTAACACTTTGTGTTGGACTTACGATTGTAGCATTTTTCTCTGCTATATGGATACGCCATACCACTCTACAGAATCGCTTAGATATGTTGGAATTTATGGGCGAAGAAATCTCAAATCGTTTAGCAGATAGTATTACAAGCAATTCATCAGCAGGACCACCTGAAGCTCCTAATGGAAACAAAGTTGATCCTGGATTATTTAGAGATCGAGAACGTTTTATGGATATGGGAATCAAACCGAATATTTATATTGTTGATACAAAGGGAAATATAATATCTACAAATCAACCAAAAGGTCCAATTGAACAGAAAAGTCTACCAAGTTCTGTAATATCATTAAAAGATGATGTAGTTAAATACAAATCCGAGGATTCTCCTCAGCTAAATTATGCAGTAAAAAAGAAGATTGAAATAGATGATAAGACCGTTGGATACGTTATTATTACGGAAACAAAGGAAAATCTTACGCACCTTAACCAAGAATATAGTCAATTAGCTATTATGATAGGTGGTTTGGCTTTACTTGGACTTGGAGCAATTTACTTCTTGTCTCGGCGATTAGCAAAACCGATTAAAGACGTAGCTTACGCAGCCAAACAAGTACAAGATGGAAATTATCATATTCAACTACCTGATAATATTAAAGAAGAAGAAGTTTATGAACTAGTACATTCATTCCAAGACATGGCATTGAGATTGGAACAATTAGAAGCGATGCGGACAGAATTACTAGCGGGTGTAACGCACGAATTAAAAACACCAGTCACTTCTATAAGCGGATTGTTACAAGCAATTCAAGATGATGTTGTTGAAGGTGAAGATCTAAAAGAATTTATCAGAATGGCCGTCAATGAAACGAAAAAGCTAAAAACTATGGTAGGAGATTTACTTGCATTTAACTCCTTCTCTGTTAATGCCATTCCAGTAAAACTCGAAAATTTTGAAATAAATCAAACCATCAAAGATACCGTATCTCAATGGGAACTTACACAAGATACAGAAGATATTGAATTGGCATTAGAAACTTTATCAGAACCAAGACAAGTAGAAATTGATCTTGTCAGATTTCAACAAGTATTTACAAATCTCTTTACAAATGCGAAGCAAGCAATGAAGGGAAAGGGCAAAATCACTGTTACACTTACTGAAACAAAGGCTGATATACGAATTCGTGTTGCAGACACAGGAGGAGGAATTCCAAATGAAGAGCAAAACCTTATTTTTGAACGGTTTTATCGTGGGGAAAATAAAAAATACGAAATACGTGGCCTTGGTCTAGGCTTACCACTAAGTAAAATGATGGCACAATCTATAGGTGGTGATCTTCGCCTTATTGAGAGTTCTAAAAAGGGGACGATTTTTGAAGTGAAGGTTCCAAAATTATAAAAATGCTAAAGGTGTTTCATAAGTTCCGAAAAGAACTTATGGACGCCTTTTTCTATATTAAGTATATTAAAATCTTCACTTTGACATTTAACTGACACATTAGCCCTATATAGTATGAATTGTAGAAAAGATAAAGTAACTTACCAACAAAGGGAAGGAAGATATAGATGAACGAATTGAACTCAAACAAGCGGATAGGCCTTGGCAAAAAGCTAATTCTGACTATAGGTATACCACTAATTTGTATGGTTGCTGTCGTTGCTTATTATTTGATAAGTAAAGATAACTATGTTGCTAAAGTCGGTGGAGTAAAAATTTCTCAAGAAGAATTAAATTCAGCTTTAAACAAGCAATACGGTGCAACAGTTCTTGATACATTAATCTCAGATAAGGTAATTGAATTAGAAGCTGAGAAGAAGAGTGTTACGGTTTCTAAAAAAGCCATTCAATCACAACTCGACACATTAGCAACTCAATATGGAAGTGAAGAAGCACTAGAATCTGCACTTGCTTCCAACAACATGACAATAAATGATGCTAAGAAGAGTATTAAAACGTATTTGCTAACAAAAAAGCTGATTGAACCAACTCTTGATATTACAGATTCAGAGTTAAAATCTTACTTCAAAGAAAACAAAGATTCCTACAATGAAACCGCACAAGTAAAGGCTAGCCATATCTTATTAAATGATAAGAAAACAGCTAATACGGTATTAGCTAAATTGAATGATGGTGGAGATTGGGATAAGTTAGCGAAAAAATACTCACAAGATTCAAGCAATGCATCAGATGGTGGAAACCTAGGATACTTTGCGAAAAGTGATATGGATGAGGATTTTGCGGATGCAGCTTTTTCATTGAAAGTTGGAGAAACTAGTAAAATCGTAAAATCATCATATGGCTATCATATTATTAAAGTTACGGGTAAAAAAGCAACAAAAAAAGCAGAATATGCTGATGTAAAAGATCAGGTAAGAGAAGCAGTTGTTGAACAAAAGATTAACGACAATTATAGTTCTTGGTTATCTTCACTATATGAAGACTATAAGATTGAAAACAAACTAGATAAGGATAGTGGTTCAACATCTAGTACAAGTTCTAATAATAGCTAAGGAGGTTGTCCGAGGATAGATGCGTTATCAAGATGAATTTACAGTAAAAGGGCGAAAAGAACTAAAACATGCTATTTCACAAATGGATTATACCATTCTGAAAAACAAACTAAAGCATGTGATGACACTTGATACAAATGCCGGACGAGATGGTAAGTACTTTATTCGCAGCGTTTATTTCGATAATTTTGATAATAAGATTTTAAACGAGAAAAAAGAAGGCTATTTCAAAAGAGATAAATACCGTGTTCGAATATACGGAAAAAGCTCCGATTTGATCAAATTAGAAAAGAAAAGTAAACGAAACAACTTAACTTTTAAAGAAAAATGCTATATTTCAAAACATGAATATGAATGGATAAGAATAGGTGAAATCGAATGGATGGAAAATGACGAACGGCAACTGATTCGTGAGTTATACATCCAAATGACCTTATATCAGCTCAAGCCAATGACAGTTGTAGACTATGTTCGTGAGGCGTATATCTACCCATACGGTAATATCCGTGTAACTTTCGATAGTCAGATTAAAACAAGCTTACGAAACGTCGATATTTTTAATCCGGACTTAGCGATGGTTCCAGTATTCGATCCAACACAGGTTATTTTGGAAGTAAAGTATGACGAATATTTACCAGATATCATCAAGATGACATTACAAATGATGGATCGTAGACCAGATGCCTATTCAAAATACCAACTTAGCCGTATGTACGGTTAAATAAATCATATTTGGAGGAAAAACATTTATGGATAACACAAACTTCAGTGATATTTTCAAATCAAGTTTTATCGAGAAAACAACAAGTTTTTCACTAACAGATTCCTTAATCGGATTACTCGTAGCATTTTTAGTTGGCTTATTTATTTATGCTGTCTATAAAAAGACATTTTCAGGAGTAATTTACTCACATAGTTTTAATATTTCGTTGATGATTATGACAATGGCTACTGCATTAATTATTATGGGGATTTCATCAAACGTTCTATTATCTCTTGGTATGGTCGGTGCATTATCAATTGTTCGATTCCGTACACCTATTAAAGACCCAATGGATTTAGTCTATTTGTTCTGGTCCATCGTAGCAGGTATTCTATGTGGTGCAGGATTTATTCCATTAGTCATTATAGGTTCTATATTAATTGGTTTGATACTTGTTCTTTTCGTGAACAAAATTACGATTGAAAATCCTTACTTGCTTATTGTGAAGTATGATCATGCTTCAGCGGAAGATCCATTGGAAAAAGTGATTAAAGCAAAATCAAAGAAATATGCATTAAAGTCAAAATCAATTATGCCTGGCGATGATTTAGAAATCACTTATGAAATTCGCGTAAAGGAAAATGATTCACATTTTATGAATGAGTTAACAGCTATTCAAGGTGTTCGATCAGCAGTCATGCTTAGCTATGATGGGAATTTCACAGCGTAATAAGAACGATGTAAAGGAGCTACAGCATGATCAAAAATAGAGTTGTATATAGTATTCTCGCTATGCTCGTGATTGTGTTCATATGTGCCATCGGAATTTTACCAAACTTATCAATAAAAGAAAAGAATATAGAGACAAGTTATGTCTCACAAGTGTTTAATCACAATAAAGTAACGACAGTGGATATTGAACTATCAGATGATGATTGGAAAGATATGCTTAATAATCCGCTAAAGGAAGAAGTAAAAGAAGCAACGGTTACGGTTAATGGTAAAAAACTTGAACATGTTGGGGTTCGTACGAAAGGGAATCTATCGTTACGTGAAGTAGCTAATGATGATGATTCGGATCGCTACAGTTTAAAGTTAGACTTTGATTATTATAACGATGAGCAAAGTCTATATGGATTAAAAAAATTAAATCTTAATAATAATTATAGTGATGCCACGCAAATGCGCGAATACCTCTCCTATCAACTAATGGAGAAAATGGGGTTGCCAACACCTTCATATGCATATATGTATGTCACTGTTAACGGTAAGGATCGCGGATTATTCCTTGGTGTTGAACAAGTAGATGAAACATTTTTGGCAAAAAATTTCGAGACAAATACGGGTGCACTATATAAACCTGATGGCACAGGCAGTGACTTAAAGTGGATAAGTGACGATTTAGACGACTATACAGGATTAAACGTTAAAACAAAGATTGACGAGGATTCAGAAAATGCTACGGTAGACTTTTTGAAGGCTATTAACAATAAAGGAAAGAGCCTTGAAGATACCGCCAATGTGGACAATCTGTTGCGCTACTTTGCAGTAAACACAGCACTTGTCAATTTAGATAGTTATCAAGGAAATCTAAAGCACAATTATTATTTGTATGAGGAAAATGGTAAATTTAATATAATTCCTTGGGATTATAATATGTCCTTTGGCGGTTTTGGTGTAGGAGGAGGCTTTAGAGATCCTCAACCGCAAACAAACACTACAAGTAAACAAACTGATAGTAGAAAGAATACTAATTCTACTAATAGTACGACAAGGGAAAATAATTCTACAGAACAAAATAGTAATACAACTGAAAATGGTATGCCAACGCCTCCAGATGGTAATGGTCAACCACCACAAGGGCGAAGTGGACAAATGCCACCTGGCGAAAATGACGATCAAGGTGGAATGCAACCTCCGCAAGGACAAAATGGAGAAGCACCTGCTGCTCCACAGGATAGCAGTAATGCTCAGAGTGGTGAACAATCAAAAACAAATACAAAAAATGATACAAGTAATGCAAACAAAAAGGGTAATGTAGGCCAAAAAGCTGCTGGAGCTTCCAATAGTGATTTACTAGCAGAATCTAGTATCAACTTTAGTATCACGACGCCAATATCCGGAACAACTTTAGAAGAAAGACCATTACTTAATGTATTGCTATCAAATGACCAATATAAAGAAAAATATGAAGGTTACTTAAAGAAAGTGGCAACAAGTTATTTAACGGAAAATCAAATTGCGGTAGAAACAGCGAAGATTGCGAAGTTAATTAAACCTTATGTAGAAAAAGATCCTACAAAATTCTTTACGAAGGAGGATTTTGAAAAAGCTGTTTTAGGCGATAATAGTTTACCAGAATTTGCTAAACAACGTTCTAAATCTATATTAAAGCAACTTTCAGGTGAATTGAATGTCGATAATACTCCATCAAATGAAGATGATAAAGCGTCAACAAATGATCTAACAAAATCAAAAGACAATGAAAGAAAACAAAAACAAAAGGATAGAGATACATCTACCAATAAAAATGCTGCAAAAGGAAATGGAATGGGTCAAGAACCTAATGTTGCAATGGCCTTTGGAGGTAATGGTCAAGGCCAACCAGGAGGGAAAATGGGGCAAGGTGGTCCACAAAATGTAGGACAGAACCAAGTAGAAACAGGAACATCCAAAGAGACTCTGATAATGGATGGAATCGCTACAAGTGTGTTACTACTTGCTATTATTGCTGTTTTTATATTTAAACGTAGGGGCCGTAAATTAAACAAAAGATAATAAATAGAATGTTGTTACCCACTGCTCGTATCTGTTTGACGATGCGGGCAGTGAAATCCCACCCAATTTTACACTTACACATGCAAAAGGCTTTACTCAATTGTCTAGCACAACGATTGAGTAAGCCTTTTGTTCTTTTATATGAATGCTATCCTTTCTAATTTCTCAAAGACAAGTCATTTTGTTCACCTTTTCTTTTTAAATATTTTAATATTAAATTGTAACTTTAGAAAAGTGATGTTGAAACAAAGTGGTTTAATATAAAAATTAAATGAGGTGTCTTTCAGTGGATGATCAATTTCTACATATACAAACAACTGAAATAAAGGATTTACCACTCTTCTCTAACTATTATCCGTATGAGCCAACACCTTATGATGTATTAGACTTATGCTTTGATAATATTGAATTAGCACAAGATGATTGTTTTGTAGACTTTGGATGTGGAAAAGGAAGAGTAGTGTTTTATGTGAATCATCGTTATCATATCGATACTCTTGGCATTGAAATAAACAAAAATTATATACAAGACGCTTACCAAAATAAAATGCAATATGTAAAGAATCATCATTTAGCAGAGAAATCGGTGAACTTCCTGAATGCTAAAGCTGAACAATACAAAATACAACCGACAGATAATATCTTCTTTTTCTTTAATCCTTTTTCAGTACAGATTTTCCGGAAAGTAATTTATAATATCTTGAAATCACAGCAAGGCAATTCTCGAAAGATTTATGTGATATTATATTACCCCTCTTTTGAGTATATTCAATACTTAAAAAGCGAAACAAAATTTAAAGTTATAAAGGATGTTCTAGTGCCAAATCAATTTGCTTATAATACGCATGAGCGAATTATGATTTTTGAATATTAGGAGGATTGTTGATATGACAAATTTATGGAATGAACGATTTAACACAACTGAATATATATATGGTGAGGAACCAAATGCCTTTATTAAAGAATACACCTTTCAATTAGAAAATCTTAAGAAAGTTGCTGCATTTGCAGAAGGTGAAGGGCGAAATGCTATATTTTTAGCTAAATCAGGACATGATGTTACAACTTTTGACTATGCAGAAAGCGGCTTAAACAAAACAGTACAATTGGCAGAAAAAAATAATGTAAAAGTGAAGACTGTACAGGTAGATTTATTAGAGGGTTCTGTGCCAAATGAACAATTCGATGCAGCAATCATGGTATTTGGACATTTTCGAAAAGAAGACCAGAGAAATGTATTTGAGAAAATTTTAAAATCGGTTAAGCCTGGTGGCAAAATAATGATGGAGTTGTATTCTGAAAAACAACTCGACTATCGGACTGGTGGACCTAAGAAATTAGAGATGCTCTATAAACCCCAAGATATTTTAGATTGGTGTGAAAACTATAAAATAGTTCACTTTTTTGTAGGGGAGCAGTCAAGACAAGAAGGGACACTTCATACAGGACTGGCCCATGTTATCCAACTTATTATTGAGAAATAGTAAATATGAAGGCAACTCTAATGTTTAATTTAGGGTTGTCTATTTTTATTTTATAGAAGGTAATTCCTAGTAGACTACTTGAAATTGAAAACTAAGTTTGATATGATGAGAAAGTTCATTTTTAATAGTTATCATTGTTAACTAATTTGAAAAGGAGATTTATATGACTGCTTTTAGAACTTTATTTCATCAATTAGTTTTAACATACAGACCATTTGAAACGCAGTTAAATGAGAGGCTTGCAACGCATCATTTACACCGAGCTGAATGGTCTGTTTTGTATTATTTAGTGAACTCTGAATCGATGACATTAGTAGAAATGGCAAGACTTCTGAGTGTAGAAAAGCCTAATATTACGAGGACGATGAAGAGTTTAATAGAACAAGGTCTTGTAGAGGCTAAGCCCGGGAAAGACAAACGTGAAAAGCATATGGTGGTAACAGCTAAGGGCCTAGAGATTTATAAGGAAATACGGGTGACTGTTGATGTATTTGAACAGCAAATACTAAAAGGAATCCCAGAAGAAGAACAACTAGTATTTATGCGAACGATGAAAAAAATTAGAGGGAATTTATTAAATAGATAGGGGTCTTCCAATGAGTCATGCGAAAGAAAAATTATGGTCAAAAGATTTTGTCATTATGTCGATCATTAACTTTATCATTTTAGTTATTTTTTATTTGTTAATGGTAACGATGGCATCATTTGCAGTGAAGGAATATCATGCTTCAACAAGCCAGGCAGGTCTGGTGACAGGGATTTATATTATTGGTACTTTAATAGGTAGACTTGGAACGGGGAGAGTAATCGACCAATTCGGACGTAAAAAAGTGCTTATTATTGGTTTAGCTCTGTTTGTGCTAACAATGTCACTTTATTTCATTAATGCGGGGATTACTGTTTTGCTTTTATGTCGATTAGTTCATGGTATATCTGTTGGGATTGCGTCAACAGCAACAGGTACTATTGTGGCACAAATTCTTCCGCAATCTCGTAAAGGTGAAGGAATTGGCTATTATAGTATGAGTGCTACACTAGGGACTGCAATAGGTCCGTTTATAGGAATTATGATGAGTCAACATTCATCTTATAGTATGATCTTTTTACTATGTATGTTATTAGGTATTATCTGTTTAGTTATATCGTTAATGGCGAAAGTTCCCCCAGTACCAGGAGTACCAGATTCTCAAGCATCTTCAAAGGGATTCAGTATCTCACAATACTTAGAACCAAAGGCGATACCAGTTGCTATTATTACAATTTTTATTGCTTTTGGATATGCAGGTATTCTTTCCTTTATTAACTTTTTTGCTAAAGAACGTGATTTAGTAGCAGCATCAAGTTTCTTCTTTCTTGTATATGCTATTGCTATTTTAGTAACACGCCCATTTACCGGAAGATTAATGGATACGAAAGGTGCAAACTTTGTAATGTATCCATGTTTTGTTCTGTTTGCACTAGGTTTACTTTTGCTAAGTACTTCTCATAGCGGTGTCGTATTGTTATTATCAGGTGCCATGATTGGTGCAGGTTATGGGAATCTATCCTCAACAGCACAGGCCATTGCTGTAAAGTTGACACCTCCACATCGTATGGGATTAGCAACATCAACTTACTTTATCGCATTAGATGGTGGTTTAGGTGTAGGACCATATTTACTGGGGTATATTATTCCATTGCTTGGTTATGGAAAATTATATGTATCATTAAGCATTTTCATTTTCATCACCATTGCAATTTATTTCATACTTCATGGAAGAAAAGATCATCTAATCTTAGAGAAAAAAGTAGGGTAATTTTTTCATTTTAGAGCATTCTTTTATTGTAAGGTGTAATATATTTTAATATTAAATATTTTAGTGTTAAAATATATTTATTCGAAATAAAGGAGATGTAAACAATGGGAAAATTAGATGGCAAAGTTGCTATTATTACTGGTGGTGCAGGCGGTATCGGTAGTGGTATGGCAAAAGCAATGGTTAAAGAAGGCGCTATCGTAACAATCGTTGATTTAAATGAAGAAACAGGAAAAGCGATGGAGAAAGAATTACAACAATATTCTCCAGAATCCATGTTCATGCAAGTAAACTTAATGGACCGCAATAAGTTAGGGAATATTGTTGAAACAGTTGTTAAAAAATATGGTAAACTAGATGTCTTAGTAAACAATGCACATGCTTCAAGACAAAAGCCATTCATGGAAACTACACAAGAAGATATCGATCTTTCTTTCGGTACAGGTTTTTATCCGACATTCTATTTAATGCAAGCAGCATTCCCTTATTTAAAAGAAACCAAAGGTAATATTATCAACTTTGCATCAGGCGCTGGCTTAAATGGCGATCCCACACAAGCTGCATATGCTGCTGCAAAAGAAGCTATTCGCGGTATTACACGAGTAGCTGCTCGTGAATGGGGACAATATGGTATTAATATTAACCTTATTAGCCCAATTGCTCTTTCACCAGGTGTAGAAGCATGGTCTAAAGCTCAACCTGAATACTATGAAGCAGTTAAAAATAAAATTCCAATGGGCCGTTTTGGTGATGTTGAAAAAGATATTGGCCGTGTCGCTGTATTTTTAGCATCTGAGGATTCAAAATATATTACTGGTCAAACAATTATGACTGATGGTGGAGCAACTATGCTTCGATAGTATTTTGGAGTTAGGAGGACGTTTTGAAAGAAACAAATATTTTTCAACTGATACATGCAAACGAATTAGTGAATAATGCGAATATCCTGCAATTTTCGCAACGTATTCAAAATTATATAGGAATTTCACCTATTTTGGTTCTTAGTGAGCTTAAACAAAATGGACCCCAGAAGCAAACCGTACTGGCTGAGGAATTAGGCTATTCACCAGGGGCTATGACGAATATTGCTTCAAAGTTAGTAAAAGAGAGATATGCAGAGCGTCAATATAATGCAGATGATCGCAGAAACGTATTGTTAGCAATTACCGAACTAGGATTAAAAGCATTAGAGGAAGCGCAAAAGGTAGGAAATGAAATTCAAGTAGAACTATTCAGCATGTTAAGTAAAGAAGAAATAGAACAATATTTGTCCATCCAACAAAAACTTCTGTCTATAATCGATAAATGATAAAACAGAGATTGCCGACGTTGTCAAATTCATGACGACATCGGCAATTTTTTAATTTAAGGAGTTGCCCAAATCTCCTACAAAAAAATATAAAAAAGACTAGGCATATAATTTTATACACCTAACCCTTTCCAAAAAAAGTCACCAATATTTTTCGCCATATCATCGATTGAAGTGAAAAAAGCCTGACCATTTTCATCACGATGATTTCCAACGTTTAATAACGATGTGAATAACTGTGTTACAAACTTAGGGTCATGCTGAGGGATTTCTCCCTTTTCCATTGCCTCCATTAAAGTATGCTGAATAATCTCATGCATCTTTTCCTCGGATTGTTTCATTTTCTTTTTTTGTTCTTCAGATAAACTAATTTTGGCATCACGCATAAAGTTATTTAAGTCAATATCTTCCGTTGCAGATAAATGGATTTTAATGAGTTGATGGAATCGTGATTTCAGCGGAAGCTCATCCCTATTCAAAATGTTAGAAATTTGCTCACGAATATAATCCATCATCACAATCATACAGTCCGTGTATAATTCTGCTTTTGTAGAGTAGTAATAGTAAATGGTTGCTTTTGTTAAATTACAAGCTTTAGCAATATCATCCATAGAAACAATTTTATAACCATTTTGAAGAAATAATTTTGTCGCAACTTCTAAAATAATGGACTTAGTCGGTTTATCTTGTTGATCATGACGAGGTCTCCCTAGGCTTCGTTGTTTTTGTTGCACTGCAATCGCTCCTAAATACGCCATTTTTTACTACAGTATAGCATAAGATAAAAAGCTTGAATAATTAACTAACCAGTATATATAATTAAATCATTAACATGAGGATGGTGAATATTGGATGAAAAGAGGACCGTTAGAGCTTTGGGGTTCACTGGTTGGTGGAAAAAAGACGAGTTGGATTCCATTGGTTGTTTGGGTATTATTAGTTACTGTTTTATCTTTCCTTTGGCCGCAAATAAACAGTATAGAAAATGGATCGGCTAATGATTTACCAAAAGAGTTAATGTCACAAAAAGCGGAGCAATTAATAAGTGATGAATTTTCAAGTGATTCAGGAAATCCATTATTAGTGGTTTGGCATAGAAATGATGCATTAAAAGATGATGATATTGAAGCTATTCAAAATGTCTATAAAAATCTAATGGATCAGCCGTTAACTAAGCAACAATCAATTCCACCACTTGGAACTCTGCCATCACAAGCGATAAAAGCAGAAGTATCTGAAAATGGTACTACAATTGTTACACCTATCTTTTTTGACAAGGATGCATCTACTGATGTATTAAAAACGAATGTAGAAAAATTTGAGAAACTAGTTACAAAAGAGTTAGGGGAAGATCCTTTTAGTAACAAATTATCTGAAAGTGGTTTACATTTACGATTATCAGGACCTGTAGGTATTCAAATTGATGCAGTCAGCTTATTCTCTCAAGCCGATGTGAAACTAATGATTGCAACAGTATTATTAGTATTAGTATTATTAATTCTATTATACCGTTCACCTATTTTGGCAGTCGTACCATTATTAGTTGTTGGGTTTGCTTATGGTTTAATAAGTCCATCTCTAGGTTTCTTTTCTGAACAAGGATGGATTACAAAAGATGCACAAGCTGTATCTATTATGACAGTATTATTATTTGGTGCAGGAACAGATTATTGTCTATTTTTAATCTCAAAATATAGAGATATTTTATATGAAGAAGAGAATCGTTTTAAAGCGATGAAAATAGCGGTAAAAGAATCAGGTGGTGCTATAGCCATGAGTGCCTTGACGGTCGTCATTGGGTTGTTGACACTTAGTCTAGCACACTATGGATCTTTCCAAAGATTTTCAATACCATTTAGCTTTGCGGTTCTTTTAGTAGGAATTGCATCATTAACAGTTTTACCAGCATTATTGGTGCTAATAGGTAGAATAGCTTTCTATCCATTTATCCCTCGTACTGTAGAAATGGAGAAGGCAAGAGCTGAAAAGAAAGGGAAAGTTTTTAAAGAACCAAAGCCAAAACATCGATTCAGTCGTAAAATTGGCCATGTTGTAACTCGTAAACCTTGGACTGTTATTATTACCACAATAATCTTATTAGGCGGGCTAGCAACGTTTGTGCCTAAAATACAATTTACCTTTGATTTGTTATCGTCGTTCCCAAAAGACATTGCTTCGAGAGAAGGTTTTCAACTAATATCTGATAATTTTAGTCCTGGTGAATTAGCGCCAGTAAAGGTTATTGTAGATACTGATGGTAAGAATATAGATTTACAAAAAGAGTTAAAAAAACTATCTAATGTTGATCAAGTTAACAAGCCACTGACAGGCAAAACTAGAGAGGAACTTCAATTAGTAGAACTCTATCTTGATGGAAATCCATATTCAACGGAAGCAATTGAACAAATACCTAAGCTTAAAAAACAAGTAACAGCAATACTACAAGATGTGGGTATTCAAGACGCTAGTAAACGTGTATGGATTGGTGGGGAAACCGCTACTCAATATGATACAAAGCAAACTATTGAACGAGATGAATCTATTATTATACCAACAATGATTGCTATCATTGCGCTGTTGTTACTTGGATATTTACGTTCGATTACAGCAACTCTATACTTAATCGGTACAGTTGTTTTATCTTATTTTGCAGCATTAGGTGCAGGTTGGTTAATATTACATTACTTCTTTGATGCAGATGCTATTCAAGGATCAATCCCGCTTTATTCGTTTGTATTTTTAGTGGCACTCGGCGAAGATTACAATATATTTATGGTATCTGAGATTTGGAAAAAGAGAAAAAAGCAAGATCACCATTCTGCAGTTTCCGATGGAGTAGTACACACAAGTAACGTTATTACGTCAGCAGGTCTAATTTTAGCTGGTACTTTCGCAGTGTTAGCAACTTTGCCTATTCAAGCATTGGTACAATTCGGTGTGGTAACAGCAATAGGCGTTTTACTGGATACTTTTATCGTCCGTCCATTACTTGTACCTGCTATAACTACAGTTTTAGGTAAGTATGCTTTTTGGCCAGGGAAACTATTTAAGAATGCAGATAAATAAATACATCAAAAAAGCTGAGAGATGTTATCTCAGCTTTTTTGATGTAACCATATAAAACTAATTAGTTGCTCCTTTTGTTCAATTTATCCCCTAACAAAAAGATGTAAAAATACTATTTTAAATAAATAAAAATAGAAAAATATCATTTTTCGTTAAAAATTTAAATATTTCAAATTTACTAAAAATTTATATAGACTAAATGGCATGAATCATTTACAATATGATTTGTAAAAAAGAGTCTAATAAAGTGTTAAAAGGCATAAATCTATAATAAATAAATATGTTGAATGAATTTATTTGTCAGAATATTTAAAATATATTTTAGGTGAGGGGGATATGGTATGAGTTCAAAAAAATTAAAACGATATGCGTCAGTATTTTTAGCATCGTCTTTAGTTGTTGGGGTTTTAGCGGGGTGTGGAAGTAAGGATGAAAAGTCTTCGGGAAGTAGTAAGGGAAGTAGTGATGAGATAAAAATTGGCTTGAATTTAGAATTATCTGGTGCTGTAGCGTCCTATGGTTCTGGTATTTCAAAAGGAGCTAAACTTGCAATTGATGAGATCAACAAAGCGGGTGGTATTGATGGCAAAAAGATTGTACCAGTTGAAATTGACAACAAGTCAGATGCAGCTGAAGCAACATCTGCAGCCATTAAGTTAGCAACACAAGAAAAAGTAGTAGCACAAGTTGGTTCGGCAACATCTGGTAATACAGTTGCCGCGGTACAAATTGCGAACAAATATAAAATGCCTGTTATTGGGCCTTCTGCAACTTCTGAAACTGTAACAGTAAGCGAAAAAGGTGAACTAAATGAGTTTGCCTTCCGTACATGCTTTATCGACCCATTCCAAGGCCAAATCGCTGCAAACTTTGCACTAGATACGTTAAAGGCGAAAAACGTAGCTATTTTTGCAGATAGTGCTAGTGATTATGCAAAAGGATTAGCCAAATCATTTAAGGAAACTGTTGAGAGTAATGGCGGCAAAGTTGTAGCAGAGGAATCGTATGTCGCAAAAGATACAGACTTCAAATCTACACTAACACGTTTAAAATCTAAAAAGCCTGATTTTATCTATATCCCAGGCTATTACGAAGAAGTTGGTTTGATTATTAAACAGGCCCGCGCGGCTGGTATTGATGTACCTTTGATGGGTGGAGATGGATGGGATTCACCTAAAATGGTTGAGTTAGCAGGTAATGATGCGCTTAATAAAACATACTTTACAAACCATTATTCAGCTGAAGATCCAGATGAAAAAATTCAAAAATTTGTTGAAGCATTTAAAGCAGCTAATAGTGATCAAGCACCGGATGCATTTAATGCGTTGGGCTATGATACGGTCTATTGGTTAAAAGATGCAATTGAACGTGCAGGATCAACAGATGGTGAAAAAATTAAAGACGCATTAGCAGATACAAAGGACTTGTCATTAGTTACAGGTAATTTCTCAGTGGATGAAAAACATAACCCAGTAAAAACAGCAACAGTTCTTGAATTTAAAGACGGTAAGCAAGTATTCAACTCTAAAGTTAATCCTTAATGCTTTGGTTAAGAAAAGGGGGGACGGTCCTCCCTTTTCGTATTTATTTCTTTTTAAAGGAGTGGGATTTATGGAGTGGTTGCAACAGTTAATCAATGGTATTTCACTCGGAAGTATATATGCATTAATTGCCCTCGGTTATACGATGGTATACGGCATTATTAAACTGATCAATTTTGCGCACGGTGATGTGTTTATGATTGGTGCGTTTATAGGTTTTTTAGCTATTGCAAGATGGGATTTAGGATTCTTTCCAGCATTACTATTAGCAATGGTTGTTTGTGCAATATTGGGGGTATTAATTGAACGTATTGCTTATAAAAGATTACGTAATGCAACACGTATTGCAGCATTAATAACGGCAATCGGTGTTTCCTTTTTAATTGAATATACAACTATATTCTTCCGAGGAGCACAACTTGAAACATATCCCGATGTTATTTCAAATAAGACATTTAACTTTTTAGGTGCACAAATTAGTATGCAATCGATCATGATTCTATCAGTATCCATCGTACTAATGCTTATCCTACAATTTATCGTACATAAGACAAAAATCGGTAAAGCTATGCGTGCCGTTTCCTATGACGTGGAGACAGCTCGCTTAATGGGTATAAATGTAGATAATACCATTTCAGTAACATTTGCAATTGGTTCTGCGCTTGCTGGTGCAGCGGGTGTTATATTTGGTATCTATTATACGAGAATAGACCCATTAATGGGGATTATACCAGGGATTAAAGCGTTTGTAGCTGCAGTACTTGGCGGAATTGGTATTATTCCAGGCGCGGTAGCTGGTGGTATGGTGCTCGGTGTTGTTGAAACGGTTGTTAGTGCATTAGGCTTCTCTTTATGGAGAGATGCAGCTGCCTTCGTTATTTTAATCTTAATTTTAATCTTTAGACCGGCGGGGATATTTGGCAAGAACACCCGTGAGAAAGTGTAGGTGATAGGTACTTATGAAAAAGTCTAAAGTATTTTGGGTATATGTTGCAGTGGCTCTAGTCGTCTATGGCGTTGTGCAATTTTTAATTTCAAGCGGGAATTTAGATATGTATTATTCAAATTTATTTATTACAATTGCGATTAATGTGATTTTAGCCGTTAGTTTACATTTAGTAATTGGGATTACAGGGCAGTTCTCGATTGGCCATGCAGGGTTCTTAGCGGTGGGGGCGTATATTTCGGCTATTTTCACAACAAATCTTGGATGGCCGTTTCCAGTAGCATTATTAATAGGTGCGTTTGTAGCAGCAATTGCTGGATTAATCGTAGGTATCCCTACACTTCGTTTAAAGGGAGACTATTTAGCAATTGCTACACTTGGATTTGCTGAAATTATTCGTATTGTATTCTTGAATATTGATTACGTTGGTGGCGCAGCAGGTATGCAGGTAGATTATCTAACAACTTGGTCTTATGCATTTTTCGCTGTACTTATTACAATTGTTGTTATTTCAAATTTTACGAATTCACGTCATGGTCGTGCATGTATAGCTGTACGGGAAGATGAAATTGCAGCCGATGCAATGGGAATCAACACCACATTCTATAAAGTATTAGCATTTGCAATTGGTTCATTTTTCGCTGGACTTGCCGGTGGGTTATTCTCTCATAACTTCTTTATCATCCAACCATCACAATTTGGTTTTTTAAAGTCTTTCGATATTTTAATCTATGTTGTACTAGGTGGTTTAGGTAGCTTATCAGGAGCAATTATCGCTGCAATACTTCTAACTATTATTTCTTTATATCTACAAGATTTCCCCGAAACTCGTATGATTATCTATAGTTTAGTATTAATCATTGTAATGTTATATCGTCCATCTGGCTTGATGGGGACAAAGGAAGTCACCGATCTCTTCAAATTCGGTAAGAAGTCGAAAGGAGGTAATGTTAATGAGTGACCTTCTTTTAAATGTTGAGAATGTAGGGATACGATTTGGTGGTTTGAAGGCTGTCTCAGGCTTAAATATGGAGATGCATCAGGGTGAACTGATTGGCTTAATTGGTCCGAATGGTGCTGGGAAAACGACAAGCTTTAATATGTTAACAGGCGTTTATAAACCGACAGAGGGTATTATCATATTTGATGGAAAAAAGATGAATAACATGTCACCTCACCAAGTTACAAAGAGTGGTGTAAGTCGTACCTTCCAAAATATTCGTCTGTTTAAAGAGCTATCAGTTCTAGATAATGTAAAAGTGGCAAACCATTCACTTGCACATCATTCGGTATTAAGTTCTATTTTACGCTTACCAAGTTATTTCTCTGGTGAAGCAAAAATGGAACAAGAATCGATTGAATTTCTTAAAATTTTTGGCTTAGATAAATATATGAATGAGCTGGCTAAAAACCTTCCATACGGGATGCAACGTAGACTAGAAATTGCTCGAGCATTGGCGGCAAAGCCTAAGCTCTTATTATTAGATGAACCTGCAGCTGGTATGAACCCTCAAGAAACCCATGATTTAATGGAGTTAATCGCATTAATTCGCAAAAAATTTGATCTAACTATTCTTTTAATTGAACACGATATGGGACTTGTAATGGGGATTTGTGAACGGATTTATGTTCTTGACCATGGTCAACTCATTGCACATGGCAATCCAGAGGAGATTCGTAACAATCCAAAAGTGATTGAAGCTTATTTGGGTGAGGAGGTAACAGAATGATGCTGAAGGTAAATGATATCAATGTGTTTTACGGTAACATTCAAGCATTAAAGGGAGTCTCCTTGGAGGTAAACGAAGGTGAGATTGTCACATTAATAGGTGCAAATGGAGCGGGTAAGAGTACTCTCTTAAAAACTTTATCAGGATTATTAAAGCCAAAACAAGGTGAAATTGAATATCTTGGTAAATCAATAGCAGGAAAGGCTGCACAATCTATTGTGAAAGCAGGGATTTCACAGGTCCCAGAAGGACGGCGTGTTTTTGCGAATATGACAGTGGAAGAAAATCTTGAATTAGGTGCATATTTACGAAATGACCGTGCAGAAATTGCAAAAGATAAAGAGCGGATTTTTAAGATATTTCCTATATTATTAGAAAGGCGTAAACAATTATCTGGTACATTATCTGGCGGTGAGCAGCAAATGCTTGCAATGGGGAGGGCAATTATGGCAAGACCAAAATTGCTTTTGCTAGATGAGCCATCAATGGGGCTAGCACCAATCATGGTAAAAACGATTTTTAATACAATAGAAGAAATTCGAAAAGAAGGAACTACAATTCTTTTGGTAGAACAGAATGCCCATATGGCTCTTTCTATAGCCGACCGAGCCTATGTAATTGAAACCGGTAGAGTTGTACTTTCAGGCACTGCTAACGAACTAAAAGAGACTGAACAAGTGAAAGCTGCGTATTTGGGTGGACTATAAAATAAAGGGGATGACCCATAAGTATAAAACTTATGGGTCATCCCCTTCAGTTTTGAAAACCCTCTTCGTAACTTTTGTTAAATTCTCCTTTTTACTAAATAAATGAAAAGGGCATCTGGTCATGTAACATAGCCCCTACAAAATAATAAATGAACTGATTATATACTACTAATCTAGTATTTTATTTATTAGTATAAAAATATATGAAAATTGGTATAATAAAGATAATTGATAAATTGTTGGAATATATTGAATTGAAAATTGGTAAAGGATACGTTTTTGTAAGGGCGTAGTTTATAAATAATTTAATGAAGGAGATTTTGCTTTGATTAAAAAAATATTTGTATCAATTGTTGTTGCTTGCTTATTATTTTTAGCTACAAGCTTTCAAAATAATGAGTTCCAAAACGTGAAAGCAGATGAGTTGTCTAATCCAATAACAGGAGAAGAAGTGGAAGGGAATTTTGATTCTCAAAAGGCTCCATATCTATTAATTACAGAGATTGTCCCAAAATCATCTAAAGTTGATTCTGTGGATGGTTATGAATTTGTTGAAATCTATAACAATTCAACGAAGTCAATTAATTTAAAGGATTATAAAATTCACTATCGTTATCCAAAAGAAGCATCAAAAGAAGATATCGTAATGCAACCTATAAAGGAAGATATCTTACTACATTCTGGTGATACATTTGTTTACTGGATTACAAACACTCATAATCAAGAAAAAACTATAGAAGATTTCAATCAACATTTTGGAGTTGAATTAGTAGAAAATAAGAATATAGTAAAGGTTAAATCAAATGGATTATCTAATAATCTTGAAAGTGGAATAACAATAACATCTAATATAGGAGAAGATGTTGCTGTAGCATTTTATAACGATGATCCGCAAAATCTAGATTCAGTGGAAGGCAAAGGAATACTATATACATACTCTAGAAAACCTAATGATAAAAATATGAAAAAATATAGAAGTAATATAGATTTCGCTAAACCTGGATCCATATTACCATTACAAGTACCGGAACAAAAAGTACAATTGCCTGAAGATAATTACAGCCCAAATATCCAGGATTTATCAAATATAGAAGAGGTTCACGTCGAGCAAGATGATATGTCTCTCTCGTTTAATGTGTTTGATGATCAATCAATTAAAACGGTCCGATTATATTATAAGACCGATAAAGACCCATCCTATCAAACCGTTGATTTGATAAAAAAAAGCGGAAGTAGTATTTATAGATATACTTTCCCATCCGTCGAGCTAATTGGCAAAGAATACTTAGAATATTATGTAATGGCCTCGGATGGAACAAATAGTGTAGAATCATCCAAACAGAAGATTAACGTTATTCAAGATAAAATTCCCGAGGGACTTTCGCTAAATATAGCGAATAATACCGTATTATCCAAAAACGCAATAATAAAAGCGTTTCATTCAAAGGATAATTCAAAAACAACCCTCTCTTTGGACAGCAAAAATATTACAAGTAAAACAACTCCTTCTCTAGAGAGTAAAGCATATTTTGTCATGGATGTGAATAAAGTAGACAGATACTTTGAAAATGGTATAACTATCGGTAATGAGGTATTGTCTATTTTCCATAACAAGATTATACAATATACAACACTAAAGGTACCTGTTGACCCGAGATTTTTCATAAAGGGAAAAAAAACAACGATTGCTATTCGATCTGGTACAAAAAAATCACCCTTTGATGAAGATTCTATAGAAAATAGAGACGATTTTATTGTAAAAAATATAAGACTTATTTTAAGTGATGGTACAGTTATTCAAGATCCTTCTTATACAGATCCTTCAAAAGAAATTAAAATCGGAGATAGCCAAGGATTAAATCCTGTCCTAAAACTAAACTTTGTTATTCCTGAAGGAGAATTCACTGCAAAGGCTTATACATGGGATACAAATAAAGAAAAAGACGGTAAACACATTGTTGTTGCGAAGAATGAAAGTGAAATTGTAAAGGCTAATATACTTGTAGATAATACTGCACCAAAGATTAGTCCATCTATTAAAGAAGGAATACGTTATAAAGGGAAAATTACAATTAATGCTGAAGTAAAGGATAACTACTCTGGAGTCAATCAGGTTATTACAACTTTAGATGGCAAAACAATTACGCTACCTATGAATACATCTTCGGCAGCTTTATCACCTGGAAATCATAAACTTATTATTACAGCGACAGATCATGCAGGAAACAAATCTAAAAAGGTAATAAATTTTGCAGTAGTAGAAGAACAACCTTATGTACCAAAATTAGTTACACCGATAAATAATGCAAGAGAAGTTTCCTTGGCTCCCAAGATAAAAGTTGCTGTTTCCGATCCAACGGGTGATGAATTGAATATTTCTTTTAATAGAGCATATCAATATCAAGCCAATCAAGTCGAACATATGAAAATATTTGAAAATAGTACTGACAGTGAGCCACCAAAAGCAATTACATCTGAAGGGGAAAAGGTCATCACGGATGTAGACAAGCTTACAAAAGTAGATAATCAATATATAACCACTTCAGGTACAGAGCAATATCCTTATCAACGATTTGAAGTGACTTTAGATGATAAAGTAGATAATGATGATGAAATTGAAGTGAATTGGGAAGGTAAATCAGTTATTGGTCGTAGAGTATCCATGTATATTTGGAACTTTGATAAAAATAAATGGGAAGTACAGGATTGGAAGATTGCTGATAATAGCAAGAATTTTAAACTAAATGCAAGAGTAAAAGGTTCGAATTACGTCAGAGACCATAAAATCCAAGTACTAATACAAGATGAAGTGGCCTCCACAAATCAATTTAACTATTCATTTGTTTGGTTGTCAGATACTCAATATTATTCAAAGAGCTATCCACTCATTTATCAACAAATGACACAATGGATCGTTTCGCAAAAGGATTCCATGAACATTAAGTACATTTTTCATACGGGTGATATTGTAGATAATTCTACAAAAAATGCACAATGGAAGAATGCAGATTCGGCTATGAAAACACTAGATATAGCTAATGTACCATATGGTGTGTTGGCTGGGAACCACGATGTCAATCACATTGATTATAACTATAAGCCATTTGGAAAATATTTTGGCGAAAAACGTTTTAAGGATAAAGATTATTATGGTGGTTCTTACGAAGATAATCGAGGACACTATGATCTAATTAGTGAAAAGGGCAACGACTTTATCATGTTATATTTAGGCTGGGGAATTGATGATGACAGTTTAGCTTGGGTTAATGAAATTCTAAAAAAATATCCAGATCGAAAGGCAATTTTAAATTTCCATGAATATTTACAGCCATCTGGTGAAAGAAGTTCAATGGGCGATATTATCTTTAACAAGGTCGTACAACCGAATTCCAATGTAGTTGCTGTACTGTCAGGACATTATTTTGGAAGTGCAACATTAGTCGATAATATGGATGACAACAATGATGGTATAACAGATCGTAAAGTATACCAAATGCTTGCAGATTACTCAGGTGCTACAGACGGTGGGCAAGGATTTATGCGTATTTTACAAGTAAATCCTATTGAAAATAAGATTTATGTAAAAACCTATTCTCCGTATTTAAATCAATATAATTACTACAATACAACCGACTATCCAGGTAAAGATGAGTTTGTTATTGAGACAGATTTAACACCTAAAGAAAAAGTAGTAGCAACTGATAAAATACTTGTAAATGTTTATACAAATGATGAAATTGGAAGAGTAGAAGGAGTACAAAATAATAACGCAGCAGGTGTTATATGGAATAACCTCGATAATAATAAGACTTACCATTGGTATGCTAAAGTAACTGATGCATATCAAGGAAATGTAAATTCACCTATTTGGGCTTTGCAAACTGTTAAATCTGGGGATGGCTTTAAAGACTATAATGTAACTGTAAAAGGATCAGATGGCTATGTGTATGGACAAAAAATGATAAGAGATAATGAAATAATGCCAGAACCCCATAAAACAGGGTATACTTTTACAGGTTGGTATGCAGATTCAAGTTTCAAAAAGAAATTTGATTTTGATACTATGTTAAAAGAAGAAACTACAGTCTATGCTAGGTTTACTAAAAATCCATCATCTGTAAAAAAATTAAAAGCATCTTCTTTAGCATATAATAGTATTAAATTGACATGGCAACAAATATCTAATGCTAATGGGTATATTTTATATCGTTCAGATAGTAAAGATGGAAAGTACACTAAAATTGCAACTATCCAAAAGAAAAATGTGAAATTTATTGATTCAGATTTAATAACTGGTAAGCAATACTTCTATAAAATAAAGACTTATCAGCAGAAAGATGGTCAAACTATTTATAGTGAGCTATCATCTGTAACAAGTGCAAAGCCTATATTATTAAAGCCGGCAAACTTTTATATTGATAAATTAGGAAATAATATCAAACTAACTTGGAATGTGACAACTGGCGCTACAGGATATGAGATTTACCGTGCTAATCATAAATCAACGCGCAGTTTGAAATTAGCTACGATTAACGCAGGAGTAACTAATTACTATATTGATAGAAATGTGAAATCAGGTGTGAATTACGATTACAAAGTACGTTCATATCGTAATATAAATGGTAAAAAGGTTTACAGTGATTTCTCAAGCATAAAAACGTATAAGTTGAAATAATAATAAAGAGCTAGGGGGAAATCTCTAGCCCTTTATCATTTGAAATACTTTTGGGATATATATTAAAGAGAGGAATTCATTTACTTTAAATAGAAGTAATCACCCACTATAAAATCTTTATGAGAAGGGTGTGTTCTTAATGATTGATATACACAGTCATATCATTTTTGATGTGGATGATGGTCCAAAAAGTATAGAAGAGTCGATTAAAATGCTTTACAGTGCAGTGGATGAAGGGATTACTGAAATTGTCTTTACTTCACACGCATTTCATCCTCAATATCATGCTCAAACAGAAATTGTGAAGGAAAGATTCGATGTTCTCAGAGAAGGGATAAAAATACATGATATCCCATTAAATATCCATATTGGTCATGAAGTAAGACTCAATGATCAAATATGTCCGCAGTTAGATAAAGGAAAAGTCTTAACTTTAGCAAATTCTAGGTATTTATTGTTAGAGTTGCCTTCTCAAGGAGTACCTAAGTATACTTTTGAAATCATAAATCAATTAGTGACAAGAGGTATTGTTCCAGTTATTGCCCACCCCGAACGAAATTATGGAATAATGGAAAAACCTGAATTGTTGGAGCGCCTCGTGTTTCATGGTGCGATATCTCAAATAAATGCAGGGAGCATTGTGGGGCATTTTGGGAAACGTATTCAACAAAATGCTTTGAAATTAATCAAGGCAAATATAATACACGCGTATGGGTCTGATGTTCATAATTTGTCGAAACGCCCATTTTTATATGCCAAAGGATTATCTTATTTAGAAAAACACAAGTGTTCTGACTTTGTAGACATATTTTTAGAAAATAACGCAAGAATACTTGCAAATAGTGACGTCATTATACTTGAACCAGAGAAAATTCTAAAAAGAAAATGGTTGGGATTATTTTCTCAATAGAGTAACTGTCTATGTTCATACCATGCTGATCCTTTTAGCGTATTGATATAAACTTTTCTTAAAAGCCATATTAATTGATGATATTCGATTAATGCGGCTTTTTGTTTTAAATAAAAAACATCAATATAAATAGCATTTATAAATTTTTGAACAATTGAATGAATAACTTAAAAGATTCAACACTATACTACAAAGAGAAGAAAATAATAGGTAACTAGAACAGGGGGAGAGACTTGGAAACAACGATCAAACTAAGTGATTTAATAATAATTTTAAAGAGATTTGCATTTTTAATCATATCAGTAACAATAATTTTTATTGGGATTGCGATAGCTCTGAATAATTTTGTATTAAAACCAGTATATAAAGCGGAAACCCAAATTCTAGTCAATCAAAAATATGAACAAGGGGACCAATATCTATCCTCACAACAGATTGATGCGGATTTACAGTTAATCAATACGTATAATGTCATTATCAAAAGCCCTGTGATTTTAACAAAAGTTATTAATAATCTTCAATTAGAAAGTACCCCTGAAGAGCTGACACAACAGATATCAGTTTCAAGTACTAACAATTCGCAAGTGCTAACGATTCAAGTAGAAGACTCAAGTCCAGCGAAAGCAGTGGAAATTTCAAATGAAGTTGCTCAAGTATTTGAAAGCAATATACCGCAATTAATGAAAGTGGATAATATAAATATATTATCAATTGCTAAACTAGATGAAAATCCAACCCCCATTAAGCCCAATAAAATATTAAATATGGGCATTGCAGCAATTGTCGGATTACTGTTGGGCATAGGGATAGCTATTTTAATTGAAACGTTTGATACAAGAATAAAATCCGAACGAGATATTGAGGAGATGTTAGAACTGCCAGTTATCGGCTCTGTTGGTCCTATTGTTGAAGATAAAAGGATGATTTTCTCAAGAAAAGAGAAAAAAAAGATGCCAACTCAATCTCGTAGAGTAGGGGGAGTCTAATTGTGGTCCTTTTTAAAAAACGAAAAAAAAATAACCTTTTGAAACTAGAGAGAAATCTTATAACGATATCAAATTCTAAATCCATCATTTCAGAACAGTTTCGAACAATCCGCTCAAATATTACATTTTCTGCTCCGAGGGAAGATCTAAAAACATTACTTGTTACTTCATCCCTTTCAAGTGAAGGGAAATCAACGAATGTAGCTAATCTAGGAGTTGTTTTTGCTCAGGAGGGAAAAAAGGTATTACTTGTTGATGCCGATATGCGCAGACCAACACTACATCATACATTTCGATTATCAAATAGAGAGGGTCTATCAAGTATACTGATCAAACATCAGACTATTCAAGAAGCAGTGCAAGAAACTTCAATAGTAGGATTAGATGTGATAACAAGCGGACCTCTACCACCAAATCCATCAGAATTATTGGCATCTCAAACGATGGATACATTTATAAGTATTGTAACTCAGGAATATGACTTGGTTATATTTGACTCACCTCCATTATTACCGGTTACAGATGCACGAATTTTATCCAATAAGTGCAACGCAACATTATTAATAGTTAATAGAAATAAGACCAAAAAAGCGGATATTTTAAAGTCGAGGGCAGCGCTTGAAAATTCTCAAGCGAAAATTTTAGGGATTGTTTTAAATAACAGTGCAATGCCACATAAACATCATTACTATCAATATCATTGAGCTAATTTATAATTGTTTTACTTTTAGAATTCCATTCCTATTTAAGTCTTATTCAACGCAGCAAGAACAATAATTTTTAACGAAAATATAAAAATTTGCGAATTATTTGAATATAAGACGCGTATAAGGCATTATAATAAGTGAAAACGCTCTCAGACAAATTTGGTAGATTGATATATTAAAAGAATTGAGTGGATATTAAGGGAGTGAGTTTTCAATATTGATAAAGGGAGAGATTCTACTATGATTTATGCAAATCCTAATACTGAAGGCGCAATCGTACATTTCAAAGAAAAATACGATAACTTTATCGGTGGCGAATGGGTAGCACCCTTAAAGGGACAATATTTTGAAAATATTTCACCGATTGACGGAAAAGTTTTTACGAAGGCAGCTCGTTCTACTGCTGAAGACATTGAATTGGCACTAGATGCGGCACATGCAGCAAAAGATGCTTGGGGCAAAACTTCTGCAGCAGAACGTGCTCAAATTTTAAACAAAATAGCAGATCGTATTGAAGAAAACCTAGAAATGATAGCTGTAGCCGAATCATGGGATAATGGAAAAGCCGTTCGTGAAACGTTAAATGCCGATATTCCGTTAGCAGTTGATCACTTCCGTTATTTTGCGGGGGCCATTCGCGCTCAAGAAGGACGTACTTCTCAAATAAATGACGATACCGTTGCTTATCATTTTCAAGAGCCTCTTGGTGTTGTTGGACAAATCATCCCTTGGAATTTCCCGATTTTAATGGCAGTTTGGAAGCTTGCTCCTGCATTAGCCGCAGGAAACTGTGTTGTGTTGAAACCAGCTGAGCAAACGCCAGCATCTATTATGGTAGTGATGGAGTTAATCCAAGATTTACTTCCAGCAGGTGTTGTGAATATCGTAAATGGTTTTGGCATCGAAGTAGGAAAACCACTTGCTACAAATCCGCGTATTGCAAAAATTGCATTCACTGGATCAACGGCTGTTGGTCGTCAAATTATGCAATATGCGACTGAAAATATTATTCCTGTTACACTCGAACTTGGTGGTAAATCTCCAAATATATTCTTTGAAGATGTGATGGATCATGATGATGAATTTTTGGATAAAGCAATTGAAGGTTTAGTTATGTTTGCATTAAACTCTGGCGAGGTTTGTACATGTCCATCTCGTGTACTAATCCAAGAATCCATTTATGATAAATTTATTGAACGCGCATTACAACGTGTTGAAGCGATTAAAATTGGTAATCCACTAGACACGGAAGTCATGATGGGTGCTCAAGCCTCTAATGAACAGCAGCAAAAAATTCTTTCTTACCTAAAATTAGGGAAAGAAGAGGGTGCTGAATGTTTGATTGGTGGTGAAGAAAACCATATTGAAGGCCTTGAAGGTGGATATTACATTAAACCTACAGTGTTTAAAGGAAACAACAAAATGCGTATCTTCCAGGAAGAAATCTTTGGCCCAGTTATTGGGGTAACTACTTTTAAAGATTTTGAGGAAGCAATTGAAATAGCAAATGATACTGTATATGGTTTAGGGGCAGGTGTATGGTCTCGTTCAGGCGATATTGCATATCGTGCAGGTCGTGCGATTCAGGCCGGCCGAGTTTGGACAAATACGTATCACCAATATCCAGCAGGTGCTGCATTCGGTGGCTATAAACAATCTGGGATTGGCCGAGAGAATCACGCTATGATGCTTGAACACTATCAACAAACGAAAAATATACTAGTTAGTTATAACCGTAAACCACAAGGCTTCTTCTAAGTCAGGAGGTAAAGAGATGGTAGAACGTGTTGTTGCTACAGAAGATGCACTTACCTTAATTGAACATATGAAGAGCATTTATGGACCTATCATGTTTTATCAATCTGCTGGGTGTTGTGACGGTTCTGCGCCTATGTGCTATAGAGAGGGTGACTTTATACTAGGTGCTTCAGATATATACCTTGGCTCCATAGGGAATGTTCCTTTCTATATGCATAGGAGTCAATATGACTATTGGAAACATACGCAACTAATTATAGATGCAGTTGAAGGTAGAGGTGCTACCTTTTCACTGGATAGTATAGAAGAAAAACATTTCATTACGAATTCAAGAGTATTCACAAATGAAGAATATGAAAAGGTAAAAAAACTTTTGTAAACCGGAAATCTCATATTAGAAAGAAGGGCTATCTCGTAAGTGTTCTACTTATGGGACAGGCCCTTTTTTAATGAACAATATTTTACTTAATGTTCATGCCCTTTTACAAAAGTTTAAATGATAAAATCTTCCGATAAAATTGAATTTGCTATACGACATTAAGCAAATAAAGGTGATAGTATGGAGAGAAGAGGGTATAACATAAATGGAGGTGTTTTGTGTTGAAAGAAACAAAACTATGGATTAATGGACAATGGGTAGATACAAAAGAAAGTTATGAGCTAACATCACCTTATGATGGGAAAGTGATTGCAAAAGTAGCAAAAGCGACTCCACAAGATGTAGCATATGCGATTGAAAGTGCACAAGAAGCATTTAAAAAATTTAAATCATCAACTGCTTATGAAAGAGCTGAGATTTTATACCGTGTTGTAAATATAATGAGAGGACGTCGACAAGAATTTGCTGAAATTTTGGCACTAGAAGCAGGTAAACCGTTATCTGCAGGGTTAACTGAAATTGATCGCACTATTGCAACTTATCAATTTGCTGCAGAAGCAGCGAAACAAGTAAGTGGTGAAACGATACCAATGGATGCAGCGCCTGGCGTATCTGATCGGATTGGTTGGACAAGACGTGTTCCTTTAGGCGTGGTATCAGCGATTACGCCCTTTAATTTTCCTTTTAATTTAGTAGCACATAAATTAGGACCAGCTTTTGCAGTAGGAAATGCAGTTGTGTTAAAACCAGCTACGCAAACACCACTAAGTAGTATTGTGATGGCTGAAATTTTTAAAGAGGCAGGATTACCAGATGGTATGCTTCAAATTGTGACAGGTAGCGGAAGCGAATTAAGCGATATTTTAGTTACACATCCACTTGTTAAAAAAGTAACGTTTACAGGTAGTGGCACTGTTGGACTGAAGATAAAAGAAAAAGTGGGGTTACGGAAAGTAACACTTGAACTTGGTTCTAATGCAGGATTGATCATTGAACCGAGTGCACCAATAGAAAAAATTGTTGATCGATGTGTAGGAGGTGCATTTGGATTTGCAGGACAAGTATGTATTTCATTGCAACGGATTTTTGTCCACCAATCAATTTATGAACAATTCACAAAAGCATTTGTGGAGACAACTGAAAAATTAGTTGTTGGTGATCCGATGGATGAAAATACAGATGTAAGTGCAATGATAAACCCGAAAGAAGTTACTAGAATTACTGAATGGATTGAAGAGGCAAAAGCGCAGGGAGCTACTGTTGCAACAGGTGGTACTTTTACAGAACGTACTTTGACACCAACCGTCATGACGAATGTCAAACCAGATATGAAAATAGTATGTCAAGAAACATTTGCACCTATTGTGTCGATTGTTCCATATGAAACATTCGACAAAGCTATCGATTTATTGAACAAATCCGACTTAGGTTTAAATGCTGGTATTTTTACAAATAATTTAGAAGATGCAATGAGAGCAGCAGATGAACTAGAAGCGGGAGCTGTTATTATTAATGATGTTCCAACATTCCGTATCGATAATATGCCATATGGTGGTATTAAAAAAAGCGGTTATGGACGTGAAGGAATTAAATTCGCAGTTCAAGAAATGACAGAAATGAAGTTTATAACAATTAAAACTAAACTGTAATATTTATGTCTTTAGGAATTATATAACAACATAATATATATAAACTAATGCTTTATTGTTGCATAGATACAGATTTAAATATAGCATAGATACAGATACATTTTAAAGGGGTGTTGTTTATGCTTAAACCTATTCCAATGAGTCAATCTAGAACTATTCAAACAAGATTAGTATTGCCACCAGATACAAATCATATGGATACTATTTTCGGTGGAAAAGTTTTGGCGTATATTGACGAAATTGCTGCCATAACATCTATGAAACATGCTAAAATGCAAACTGTTACAGCATCGTTTGATTCGGTTGATTTTATCTCTCCTGTTCATTCAGGTGAGGTGTTAGAATTGGAAGCTATCGTAAGTTCTACTGGTCGAACTTCAATGGAGCTGTATATTATTGTGCAATCACGAGATATTCATACAGGCGAAAAGCGACTAACAACTGAATCATTTGTAACTATGGTTGCAGTAGATAAGGATGGTAAACCACAAGAAGTTGCTCCTGTATATCCTGAAACAGAAGCTGAAAAGAGATTATTCGAAACAGGTCCCCAACGTCGTGAACATCGTAAAGAAAAGCGTAGTATGCCGCATGAATTCTTTACCATGTAAATGATAAAAGAAAATGAAAAACGTCAACTCGATATACGGGGTTGACGTTTTTTTAGATTTAAGTAATTCCTGTTAGTTGTCTTATAGATAATTTCTATTAATCTAGACTGTTTGCGATATTCGTTAATTGATCGGCAGATGTTGAGACTTGCATAGCACCTTCGCTTAAATCACGTAACAGTTGTGAAATTGTTGTGATGTCTTCCATTGTGTCTTCATTAATTGTTTTAATCCCAGCTACTGCCTCAGCAATTTTAAGAAATGATTTTTCTAATTCACTTTGCATACTAACACCATTTGTTATTTGTGTATCAACACCTTTTACGGAACTCGACATATTTTCAATATTATTTTCTGTCTCTTCAATAAGGTGTGATACATTTTGAACTGCATTTTTTGTTTCTTCGGCAAGTTTGCGGACCTCTTCTGCTACGACTGCAAAACCTTTACCATGCTCACCTGCACGGGCTGCCTCTATAGAAGCATTTAATGCTAATAAATTAGTTTGATCCGCAATATCTGTAACAAGGTGTACGATTTCATTTATCTTATGAGATGATACACGTAATTGGCTCATTGTATCATCAAGTGTGGATACGCTTTTTGACATTTGATTCATAAGTTTCGTTTGTTCTTCTAGAAGTTGTTTGCCACTCTCAGATTTTTCTTGAGTAGAAGTAACAAATTCAAGTCCTTGTTGAGTAGATTGCGTTATATCATTCGCTTGGCTTGCCAATGATTGAATGGAAGCTGTTGTTTCTTCACTAATTGCACTTAATTCTTGTGAAGTGCTTTGAACTGAAAGAATAATATTATGCTTAAATTCATTTGCTTGGATACGTTCATCTTCTTGTTTTAGTTCATAAGCTTCTATGACAATTTGTTGTTCTAAATTTATGATTTTAGAAAAAGCATTAATAGCTAGTGCTGTATCATAATTTGATAGCTCTAGTCGTTGTATAAATGCTGAAAAAGTTGTCGTTAAGGATTGGAAAGAATTAATATACCATTTAGATTTTAGACCGATATGAACATGTACATGAGCGATTTTAATCCTTTGTTGAATATACTCATCATCAATATGACAGTTGAAAATTTCTGTAATATGACGTGTAAGTGTTACTTTTAAACGATCAATAGCGGAATATTTATTGATAATATTGCTTAAATCCGATGATTGACTAATAGAATTATAAAAATTGTCAACCATTTCGACGATTAATTCCTGTGAAAGTGGTTGTAGTTGTTTAATAATTGCTAAGTCCTCTACTGTTAGTTGCAATAATTTAGCTTGTTTTTGTATTTCTGGATGTTTTGATAGATCTAATGTGACTTGTCCAATGTATTGATTAATATTGAAATAGTTATTGCTCTTGTTTATATTACGTTTACTAGACCAAAGTGCCACCATAATGTCTCCATTTCATTAGTTATATAATTAATATTGACTATACCGATTTATCTATCATTTTATCATTTTTTTCAATATTTTACGCGTGGAATTATTACAATGTAATTAAATGTATAAGATATAGAGTATTCTTAAACAAAAAAACAAGTTTTATATCAAGGTAGAAAATAGATTGTCACAGGTTTTAAGTTACGTATAGATGTTAGCATGCTACAATAAAGAAAATGTTTTAGAGAAAAGGATGTACGATAGAATGGATAAACAAAGAGGTATGAAATACGCATTACCATTAGCTGCTGTAGTTGCTGTATCTTCTATGATGTTACTGAATTCTAATTACACTTCAGTCCCAACTACTAATCGTATTTTAATTGCAGCTGGAGCAACTTTAGTAACTTACATTTTGTCATTTATTTTATTCGGTATAAAAGATAAATAGTTTAAAATTTATCAGTCGCTAATTTTTGAAATAGAATCTTCTTTAAAAAGTAAAAATGCCTCCGTTCATAAAAATGAAAGAGGCATTTTTTATGGTTTAAATAAGTCAAACCATCCTTTATATTTGAACCAAGCTATCATTGAAATAGCAATGCCTAACATCGCTAATAAAATAATGAAGTATCCATAATGCCATTCAAGTTCTGGCATATGCTTAAAGTTCATACCATAAACCCCAGCTATAAAGGTTAATGGGATAAAGATAGATGAAATAATTGTTAAAATCATCATAATACCATTCATACGAGTAGCGTTTACTGACATATGGCTATCTCTCATATCAGCTGTTAGTTCACGATTCGACTCAACCATTTCAGTTAGTTTGAGTAAATGGTCATGAATATCTCCAAAATAGACCCTTTCTTGATCGCCCAAATTAAATCGGTAAGAATTTAATATACGATACAGTAAATCGCGCATTGGTAAAATCGTTCTTCTTATATGAAGTAAATCGCTTCGTAAGTCGAATACATTACCCATGGATTTTGTGCTATTTTGATAATTCAAATGATCTTCAATTTCATTTAAATGGTCTTCGATGTTATATACCATAGGAAAATAACTGTCTACAATTTTATCTATTGCTTGGTACATAACAAAAATAGACCCCCGTTCCCAAGTCTGTGGACGATTTGCTAATCGATTCCTTACAACGTCAAATTCCGGTACAGAGGATTTATGATAAGTTACCACAAAATTAGGGGAAACGAACAGGTTTACTTCTTCAGCTTCAAATGTTTCTTCGTTAATCTTATGGACAACTAGAAAATGATAATCATCGTAATAATCTATTTTTGGGCGTTGTAGACGCATTAAACAATCTTCAATTGCTAAAGGATGAAAGTGGAAAAAGGTATCTAATAATGCATCTTCTTTGGCATCAGGTTTCACAAAATCTACCCAATACCAATCGAATTGACCTTGTTTAATTTCTTCTAATGGGAAATTCACTTTTAGTTGTTGATCATTAGTCACTCCAAGTGTTCGAATCATTGTTACGCCTCATTTCAACCATTGTTATACTTATCCTCTCACAAAAATGCTAATGTTTCCATAAATTGAATAGAAAAAGGGCTTGTCTGAAAAGCTCTTTTGAGACAAGCCTCTTGTAATGAGAATGGTGGAATCTTAATTCGACAACCATAGCTAGCAAAATTTTATAGTAGAAAGGAATAGCCTAGTAAGTTTTCTCGTTATAAATGATCCCTACTAAAGATTTCAATAGCCGGGTTTATTAGTTGAAAGTTTCTCTAGTATATTAGAATCCCGAAAATCGGGGTGAATTGAAATTTCGTGGGATAATTTATGATGCATTGTTTCGGTACATGTCGCTGATTGCTCGCTGCAATTGTGCATTAATGAACTTTTTAGTAAGTAGTAGGGCATACCGATAAAAATGAGTAAGCTGAGTAGAATTGTCCCTATAAGTAAAAGTGCTTTTTTCATAGGAAACAACCTCCTTACTTTGTTATATAAAAAAAGACGAAACAATAATTGAAATGTTCCAGTTTAGTAGAAAGGGGTTATGTAAAGTTTTATAAAAAGTGAAACTTATTTATCGTATTGAACGTAAAATAGCTATAACATAAATGCTTTTAGTACATTGAAAGTGAGTGATTAGTTTGGAGGAAAAGGGAATAAAAGTGATCTTGCATGCAAGTGCATTTTTTGCTCCATGTTTAGTGCCAATACTCTTCTTCCTTTTTATTAAAGATGAAGAAGTAAAAAAATTATCCATTCAAGCGTTGTTATTCCAATTTGTAATGTGGTTATTAGTTGGTGTTGGGACCTTCTTATCCATCACCATAATTTTAGCTATAATTGGTATTCCGATGATTATTGTCTTCGGTCTTATGGGTATTATTGTTCCGATCATTGGGATTGTTAAAGCGTTGCAAGATGAAGCGTGGGATTATCCTATAGTGGGTAAGTGGATTTAATCAGTTAATTGTTGAGCATACTGCATATAGCGGTATGCTTTTTATGTATATTAGAAAAACGAAAACCATAAAAAGTAATGCAGAATATTTGCGACATTTTTTATAGCCTTATATAATATAGTCAAAGATAGTCAAAGTCAGTGATGCGAGTGAGGTGGAAGCTAAATGCGAAATATCTCTGACATTATTGAAGGGTATTTGAAGGAAGTTATTGAATTAGGTGGTAAAGGGCATATTGAGATAAAAAGAAGTGAGATTGCCGATAAATTTCAATGTGTACCGTCACAAATAAATTATGTCATTAATACAAGATTTACTGCTGAACGTGGTTATATAGTAGAAAGTAAACGTGGTGGAGGCGGCTATATTCGAATTTTACGTGTAAAGGCTAACTCTGAGGCAGAACTGATCGATGAAATTTTACAACAAGTCGGTGATTCAATATCCCAGTCGTCGACTCAAGATTTTATTTTCCGTTTGATTGACGAAGATGTGATTACCCGTAGAGAAGCCAAAATGATGATTGCAGCACTTGATCGTTCAGTACTATGTATTAACTTGCCGGTAAGGGATGAATTACGTGCACGAATATTGCACGCTATGTTATTAACGTTAAAGTATGACAAGCAAACGTAAAGAGGTGCAAGGTATGATTTGTGAAAATTGTAAACAGCGACCGGCTACTATCACAGTTACACAAATGAAAAATGGTAAAAAATTGACTAGGCATTATTGCGATGTGTGTAATAAGCAGTTGGATCATTTTCACTTGAACCTCGATTCAGATGAAGACCCAAATGCAGTGCAAAAATTATTTTCAAGTTGGTTTGGGACACCAAGCTGGTCGGTTCAGGCAGTTCCAATTAGTAATACTCAGACAAAAGTTCAAAACGATAGTTGTCCACAATGTGGTATGACTTATAGAAAGTTCTTAGAAGAAGGGAAATTTAATTGCCCAACTTGTTATGAAACTTTTAAGGAACAATTACCTCAAGTACTTAAAAGACTTCATAATGGTGCGATTGAGCATATTGGAAAAGTACCTGGTTCTATTAACGAAAGTTACCAGATGAAAAGGCAAATTGAAGCGTTACGGCAAGACATGAAATCGGCTGTTGAGGAAGAACGTTTTGAAGATGCAGCTACTATTCGAGACCAAGTTCGAGAATTAGAGAAAAAGTTACAATCGGGGGGTGAGGAAAGTGACGAGCATTGATCATTTTCTAAAAAGTAAGCCACCTCTTTGGATGCGTGGAGATATTAATTATGGGGATATTATTATGAGTACGCGTATTCGATTGGCTAGGAATTTAACAGGCTTTCGTTTTCCAAGGGCTTTTTCAGATGATGAAGCATTACAAATTGATAAGCTTGTATCTAGTGCAGTTATTGATGAAGACAATAATCTAGATGTTCCGTTTTCCTATTTTTCACTTCATGACATGCCAGCATTACAACGACAGGTATTAGTGGAAAAACATTTAATAAGTCCACAATTGGCAAATAAAACAAAAATGGGTTCAATCTTAGTATCAGAAGATGAAACGGTTAGTATTATGATAAATGAAGAGGATCATATCCGAATTCAATGCTTACAACCAGGGTTACAATTAGATAAAGCATATCATTTAGCGGATGAAATGGATCGCTTGTTAGAAAGAAAATTACCATACGCCTTTGATGATTCGTTTGGTTATTTAACAAGCTGCCCAACTAATACAGGTACTGGACTTAGAGCTTCTGTGATGATGCATTTACCTGCTCTAACAGTTACGAATCAAATGGGTCCACTTATTAATACGATGGCACGATTAGGAATGGTTGTGCGTGGGATTTATGGTGAGGGTACAGAGGCTATCGGAAATTACTATCAAATTTCAAACCAAATTACACTTGGTAAGCCCGAAGAAGATATAATTTTAGATTTACAAAGTGTTGCTGAACAAATCGTTCAAAAGGAAATTGGTGCAAGGAGAGCGTTATTAGAACATGCATCCATTGCTGTGTCTGACCGATTAAATCGCTCGCTAGGTGTTTTACAATATGCAAGAATCCTATCGAGTGAAGAAGCAGCAAATTGTTTATCAAATGTACGATTGGGTATAGATTTGGGGTTGATACCACCTATTCCGGATCGTGTGTTAAATGAGTGCATGTTAATCATGCAACCGGGTTTTTTACAACAACATGCAGGTACAACACTCCAAGCAAATGAAAGAGATGTTTACCGTGCATCCATTATTAGAGAACAATTGCAAATGAACAATAACGACTCTAAACAGTAGAAACGGTGAAGAAGGGGAGGATTTTTTATGATGTATAATCGTTTTACACAGCGTGCTCAAAAGGTTTTGCAACTTGCACAAGAAGAAGCAATTCGTATGAAACACGAGGCAATTGGTACTGAACATATATTATTAGGGCTAATCCGCGAGGGTGGCGGAATTGCTGCAAAGGCACTTGAAGCAATCGATGTAAGTACTGACATGATTGAAGAAGGTATTGAAGAATTAGTTGGAATGGGGACAAAAAATGTTGGCCCAATCGTTCATTATACACCTAGAGCTAAAAAGGTCATCGAGTTATCAGTTGATGAATCACGTAAATTAGGCCATTCCTATATTGGCACAGAACATTTACTTTTAGCATTAATTCGTGAAGGTGAAGGTGTAGCGGCACGAGTATTAAATAATGCAGGTGTAAGCCTGAACAAAGCTCGCCAACAGGTATTACAACTTTTGGGGAGTAGTGATCATCCACAAGCAAATACGAACGCAGCTCCAGCAGCAAATACACCAACTTTGGATGGCTTAGCACGTGACCTTACTCAAATTGCTAGAGAAGGTAGCTTAGATCCTGTAATTGGCCGTAGCAAAGAAATTACGCGTGTTATTGAAGTATTATCTCGTCGAACAAAAAATAATCCTGTATTAATCGGGGAACCCGGTGTAGGTAAAACAGCAATTGCTGAAGGTCTTGCTCAACAAATTGTGAACAATGAGGTTCCAGAAACACTACGTGATAAACGTGTGATGACTTTAGATATGGGGACTGTAGTGGCGGGTACCAAATACCGTGGTGAATTCGAAGATCGCTTGAAAAAAGTTATGGATGAAATACGTCAAGCTGGTAATGTCATCTTATTTATCGACGAATTGCATACATTGATTGGTGCGGGTGGTGCAGAGGGTGCAATTGATGCATCCAATATTTTAAAACCATCTCTAGCACGTGGTGAACTACAATGTATCGGTGCCACAACGTTAGATGAATATCGCAAATATATTGAAAAAGATGCTGCGCTTGAACGTCGTTTCCAACCAATTCAAGTAGATGAGCCAACTGTAGATGAAGCTATTCAAATTATTAAAGGATTGCGTGATCGTTATGAAGCACATCATCGTGTGAAAATTACAGATGCAGCAATTGAAGCAGCTGCTAAAATGTCAGATCGCTATATTTCGGACCGTTTCTTGCCAGATAAAGCAATCGATTTAATCGATGAAGCAGGTTCAAAAGTACGCTTACGTTCATTTACAACGCCGCCTGACTTAAAAGAATTAGAACAACAGCTAGATTCGATTCATTCAGAGAAAATGGCTGCAGTTCAATCACAAGAGTTTGAGAAAGCTGCATCATTACGTGACACTGAACAAAAGCTAAAAGACAAACTAAATACAACCAAAAAAGAGTGGAAAGAAGCTCAAGGAAAAGCAGAGTCAAAAGTAACGGTAAATGATATTGCGGAAGTCGTATCGATGTGGACAGGAGTGCCTGTCTCTAAATTAGCTCAAGAAGAATCTGAGAAGTTATTACATCTTGAAGAAGAATTGCACAAACGTGTCATAGGTCAAGGTGAAGCAGTTGAAGCTATTTCAAGAGCTATTCGTAGAGCACGTGCTGGATTAAAAGATCCGAAACGTCCAATTGGATCATTTATCTTCTTAGGCCCAACAGGTGTAGGTAAAACAGAACTTGCTCGAGCTTTGGCAGAAGTTATGTTTGGTGATGAAGATGCAATGATTCGAGTTGATATGTCTGAGTACATGGAAAAACATTCGACTTCACGCCTTGTAGGTTCACCACCAGGATATGTAGGTTTTGATGAAGGCGGTCAACTAACAGAAAAAGTTCGTCGTAAGCCATATTCTGTTATCTTACTTGATGAAATTGAAAAAGCACATCCAGATGTTTTCAATATTCTTCTACAAGTTCTTGATGACGGTCGATTGACTGATTCTAAAGGACGTGTTGTTGACTTCCGTAATACTGTAGTCATTATGACTTCTAATATTGGAGCAGAAGCATTAAAATATCGTAAATCCCTTGGGTTTGGTGCTCAAAGCGCAACACAAAGTCAAGAAAATGCAAAAAATGTAATGATGGAAGAGTTGAAAAAAGCTTTCCGTCCTGAGTTTTTAAACCGTATTGATGAAATGATTGTCTTCCATTCATTAGAAAAAGAAGAATTAAATAAAATTGTTGTTCTTATGGCGAAAACATTAACGAAACGATTAGAGGAACAAAATATTACACTTGAGTTAACACCAAGTGCTATTGAGAAAATAGCGAAGGAAGGATATGATCCACAGTATGGAGCACGACCATTACGTAGAGCTATCCAAAAACATGTGGAAGATCGACTTTCTGAAGAAATTTTAAAAGGCACCGTGTTAAATGGCCAACGAGTTGTATTTGATGTAGAAGACGATAAATTTGTTGTTAATGTAAAAGAACTTATTACAAAATGATGAATTACTTATAGCGAAAAGAGTATATATGTCGTAAAAGGCATTCCAAATGAGAAATTTGGGATGCCTTGTTTTATAATATGAAGTAAAGAAATGACACTATATAAGGAGAAAAATATGGTTAAAAAAAAGACTAAATTCTTTTGCAATTCATGCGGATACGAATCGCCAAAATGGCTAGGTAGATGTCCAGGGTGCGGAGAATGGAATACGATGGTAGAAGAGGTAGAGATAGTATCAAAAGGTCCGAGAGGTGCATTTCAACATTCTGATACTGTTTCACAAAAGGCAATGCCAATCATTTCTATAGAATCAGAAGAAGCCCCAAGAGTAGCAACTGAACTTAAAGAATTGAACCGCGTCTTAGGAGGTGGAGTGGTACCAGGATCACTTGTATTAGTTGGTGGGGATCCAGGTATCGGGAAATCTACATTGTTACTACAATTATCAGCACTTTTGTCAAATAAGGGCCATCGTGTACTCTATATCTCTGGAGAGGAATCTATTCGTCAAACGAAACTAAGAGCAGAACGTCTTGGAGTGAAGTCAGCTGAATTATATATTTACTCAGAAACCAATTTAGAATTTTTAAACCAAACTATTGAGGATGTAAAACCAAAGTTTGTTATTGTAGATTCAATTCAAACAGTTTACCATCCAAATGTAACGAGTGCACCAGGGAGTGTATCTCAAGTTCGAGAATGTACTGCTGAATTCATGAGAATTGCTAAAACAAAGAATATTGCCATCTTCCTAGTTGGGCATGTAACAAAAGAAGGTCAAATTGCAGGTCCTCGTATTTTGGAACATATGGTGGATACTGTATTGTATTTTGAAGGTGAGCGTCATCATACGTATCGAATCTTACGTAGCCAAAAGAATCGTTTTGGTTCAACAAATGAGATTGCTATCTTTGAGATGCTTCAGAATGGTTTGAAAGAAGTGTTAAATCCTTCAGAATTGTTTTTACAAGAGCGTTCGCAAGGAGCACCAGGTTCGACTGTTGTAGCTTCGATGGAAGGGACTAGACCCATCTTGGTGGAAATTCAAGCACTTGTAACACCATCAAGTTTTAACTATCCTAAACGAATGGCATCAGGTGTTGACCAAAATCGTATTTCACTATTGATGGCAGTGCTAGAAAAAAGAATGGGTATGCTACTACAAGCCCAAGATGCCTATATTAAAGTGGCTGGTGGTGTTAAATTAGATGAACCCGCCATTGACTTAGCGGTCTTAGTTAGCATTGTATCAAGTTTTAGAGACGTTGCAGCGAAACCGATGGATTGCTATATCGGAGAAGTAGGCTTGACCGGTGAAGTGCGTCGTGTTTCTCGCATTGAACAAAGAGTGCAAGAGGCAGCTAAATTAGGTTTTAAACGTGCTATAATTCCATCATCAAACATAGGTGGATGGGATTATCCAAATGATATTGAAGTGCTTGGAGTTGATACCGTGAACCAAGCATTAAAACTTAGTTTTAAAGGTTTGTAATTTTTTTGATCATTTAATGACTATATTTAAATTTATATGTCATAGATTGTTTTATATAGGTATACCACGCGTTGATATGTAATAATAATTGTTAATCTAGGAGGTGTAACAAATGCTTAAGAAAATTATCCAAATTGCGTTTCTTTTTATCGGAGGAACAATGGGTTTATTTATATTACCGCCATTATACGAATTGATTCATTTATCTTCAAACCCATGGCTAAATAATCCGTATACTTCAGTTGCTATTGGTGCGTTAATATTATTTGGATTTTCATTTTTACTTTCGGACTACTTTGTGAAATTTATCAGATGGATGGAAGAAAAACTATTGAAAGCACCTGTAGGAGATTTATTGTTCGGTACACTTGGTTTAATCATTGGACTGATTGTTGCATATTTAATAGGTTTTGCAATCGATAGTGTGAACATTCCTATTGTTACAACTGTTTTGCCGATTCTATTATCGATTGTGTTGGGATATTTAGGATTCCAAGTAGGGTTTAAAAAAAGAGATGAGTTAATCAATGTATTTACCACAGGTAAATCTCATAATAGCTCGAAGAAAAGATCTACAGATGAAATAGAAATTTCGGGGACTATCTATAAACTTTTAGATACAAGCGTCATTATCGATGGAAGAATTGCAGACATTTCTGAAACAGGTTTTGTCGAAGGAATTTTGGTTGTCCCTCAATTTGTGTTGACCGAGTTGCAACATATTGCCGATTCTTCAGATACATTAAAACGTACAAGGGGTCGCAGGGGACTTGATATTTTAAGAAAACTTCAAGATGAACGAGCTTCGCAAGTTTTAATAACAGAAGTCGATTTTGAAGATGTTCAAGAAGTGGATTTAAAATTAGTTCGTCTTGCCAAAAAAATGGGTGGAAAAATTTTAACAAATGATTTTAATTTAAATAAAGTTTGTGATTTGCATAATGTAGAGGTTCTTAATATAAATGATCTGGCAAATGCAGTGAAACCGGTAGTTATTCCTGGCGAAGAGATGAACGTGTTAGTGATCAAAGATGGTAAAGAACATAACCAAGGTATCGCGTATTTGGATGATGGTACGATGATTGTTGTTGAAGAAGGAAAAACGTATATTGGCCAAGCTATTGTTGTAATTGTCACAAGTGTATTACAAACTTCTGCAGGACGAATGATATTTGCAAAACCAAAGCAAAATGGAAGAATGGCATAATTCAAAAGAAAAAAGAGACAGGGCAATTTGCCTTGTCTTTTCATTGATGAGGAAGTGAGACAAGAACGTGCAATACGATGTTATATTACCAGCAGCAGGTAGTGGAAAAAGAATGGCTGCAGGGCGAAATAAATTATTTTTGGAATTACGACAAAAACCTATTTTGATACATACATTAGAGGTATTTCAACAAGATGGTGAATGTAAAGGGATATGGTTAGCGGTAAAACCGGAGGAACGTTCATATATTGAAATGCTTTTAGCCAAATATCAAATTACAAAAGTAAGAGCACTTCTTGATGGAGGTTCAGAAAGACAATATAGTGTGAATAATTGTGTTAAAAAGGTGGAAGACGGGAAAATCGTATTGGTTCATGATGCAGCAAGACCTTTTATCACAATACCTACTATCCATAAGTTAGTTGAGGCAGCACATGCCAAGGGAGCAGCAATAGCTGGAGTTCGTGCAAAGGATACAATGAAACGTGTAAAGGATGGTGTCATTGAAGAGACAGTAGACCGTTCGAGCCTATGGATGATTCAAACACCACAAGCATTTAACTTCGAGATACTAAAACGTGCAGAACAACAAGCAGAAGAAGATCATTTCTTGGGAACTGATGAAGCAATGCTTGTAGAACGTTTGGGACAATCTGTATATATTGTTGAAAGTAGCTATGAAAACGTTAAAATAACTACTAAAGAGGACTTAGTGTTTGGTGAAGCAATTCTGAGCCAACGTATAGGAGGATAATTATGTTTCGAATAGGACAAGGTTTTGATGTACATGCTTTTGCGGAAGGACTTCCGCTAATTATTGGAGGGATTACGATTCCTCATGATAAAGGATTATTAGGCCATTCAGATGCAGATGTATTGTTACATGCTGTCACAGATGCGGCGCTTGGCGCAATTGGTGAAGGTGATATAGGTCGTCATTTTCCGGATACAGACCCTGAATTCAAGAATGCAGATTCTGCAAAGTTATTAGCATTTATTTGGAAACTGGTAGAAGACAGAGGTTACTCATTAGGCAATGTAGATTGTACAATAATGGCTCAACGACCAAAGTTAGCGCCATATATCGAACAAATGCGTAATTGTATCGCAGAGCTTTTACATGCAGAACCTTCTCAAGTTAATGTAAAAGCAACGACTACAGAAAAACTAGGTTTTACTGGTCGTGAAGAAGGAATTGCTTCAATGGCAACAATTTTACTTATAAAAAATTGACTTTCTTTAATTTTTGTAGTTGCAGTGGTAAAATGGACAAAGTTGAATTTTTTTGAACGATAAATAGGAGGATTTTAATCATGGCTAACAAAGTTCGTGTTCGTTATGCACCAAGTCCAACAGGACACTTACACATCGGTGGTGCACGTACAGCACTGTTCAATTATTTATATGCAAAACACTATAACGGAGATTTCATCTTCCGTATTGAAGATACAGATATAGCTCGTAACATTGAAGGTGGCGAAGAATCACAACTTCATAACCTAGCTTGGTTAGGTATTGAACCTGTAGAATCACCAGTAATCGGTGGTCCATTCGCTCCTTATCGCCAAATGGAACGTTTAGACACTTATAAAGAAGCTGCTCAAAAATTAATCGATATGGGTATGGCTTACAAATGCTTCTGTACACCAGAAGAATTAGAAGCTGAACGTGAAACTCAACGTGCAAACGGTGTAGCTGCGCCAATGTACAAAGGGACTTGCCGTCACTTAACTGCTGAAGAAGTAGCTGAAAAAGAAGCAGCAGGTATGCCTTACACAATTCGCTTCAAGGTACCGGAAAATGAAACATACACATTTACTGATATTATTCGTGGAGAAGTAACATTTGAATCGAAAGATATCGGTGACTGGGTAATTGTAAAAGCAAACGGTATTCCAACATATAATTTTGCTGTTGTTCTTGATGATCACTTAATGGAAATGACACATGTATTCCGTGGTGAAGAACATTTATCAAATACACCAAAACAATTGATGATTTATCGTGCATTTGGCTGGGAAGCACCTCAATTCGGTCATATGACATTAATCGTTAACGAAAGCCATAAAAAACTTTCAAAACGTGATGAATCTATTATCCAATTCATCTCTCAATACAAAGAGCTAGGATATTTACCAGAAGCTATGCTAAACTTCTTAGCATTACTTGGCTGGTCTCCAGAAGGTGAAGAAGAAATATTCTCAATGGATGAGTTAATCGCTCAATTTGACGAATCACGTCTTTCTAAATCACCATCTATGTATGATACGCATAAATTAAAATGGATGAACAACCAATACATGAAAAAACTATCTCATGAGCAAGTGGTTGAACTATGTTTACCATTCCTACAAAAAGAAGGTATGGTAGCAGAAAATCCAACAGCTGAAGAAGCTGAATGGGCTAGTCAATTAATTGGTCTTTATCATGAGCAAATGAGCTATGGTGCTGAAATCGTAGAATTATCTCAAATGTTCTTTACAGAAGAACTAGAATTTAATGATGAAGAAAAAGAAGTTCTAGCTGGTGAACAAGTACCAGAAGTTATGGCTGCATTTAAAGAAAAACTTGAAACTTTAGAAGAATTTGAACCAGCAGAAATTAAAAAAGCTATCAAAGCCGTACAAAAAGAAACAGGTCATAAAGGTAAAAATCTTTATATGCCTATTCGCGTTGCTACAACAGGTGAAATGCATGGTCCAGAACTAAATGATGCACTTGTTCTACTTGGCAAAGAAACTGTACTTAAACGTATTGAAAAATATGTAAAATAATTTTTATTGATTTTTTTCTGCTTCATTGTACAATTAAGCTAATAAATGTAAAACGTTGAAGAGGAGAAGTATGTGGCGTACGCTCTAAAGAGAGGATCATCACCGGCTGAAAGTGATCTGAGCCAATGCAAAACAGAAATGCACCTCTGAGTGCTAAGTTGAAAATAATAAAAGCGTAACGCACCTGCTTTGCGTATGCAAATTAGTAAGCTTAGTCGGTTTGTCGCCGTTAAAGACGTTTGAGTGGAAAATATTTTAAAAATATTTTCAACCAGAGTGGAACCGCGCATTCAAGGCGCCTCTGTCTATTACGGCAGAGGCGTTTTTATTTTTTATTTAAAAGGAGGCTTATATATGTTTAAAAGAATGAGAGAAGATATTGCAACAATTTTTGAAAATGATCCAGCGGCTCGTAGTACACTAGAAGTAGTTTTAACTTATTCTGGTTTACATGCGATATGGTCCCATAGAATTGCACATGCTTTTTATAAACGTAAATTTTACTTTATAGCAAGGTCTATTTCACAAATTAGCCGCTTCTTTACGGGTATTGAAATTCACCCAGGTGCAAAAATTGGCCGTCGTTTCTTTATTGATCATGGAATGGGTGTTGTTATTGGTGAAACATGTGAAATTGGCAATGATTGTACTTTATATCAAGGTGTAACATTAGGAGGGACCGGAAAAGAAAAAGGTAAAAGACATCCTACACTACAAGATAATGTACTGGTTGCAACTGGTGCAAAAGTACTTGGTTCTATTACAATTGGAGAGAACAGTAAAATTGGTGCAGGTTCAGTTGTCTTGAAACCGGTACCCCCAAATGCTACAGTTGTTGGTATTCCAGGTAAAGTTGTGATACAAGATGGTGTTCGTGTAAACCGTGAGCAAAAACTAGATCATCAAAATATACCGGATCCAATGGAAGATCGTTGCCAGCAAATGGAACAAAAGATCAATGAATTGTATAGAGAATTAGAGCAGAGTAAAAAGGAGAGATAATTTCTCATGGGTATTCAAATTTTTAACTCATTAACACGTGAAAAGGAGCCTTTTGTACCTCTTGAAGAAGGCAAAGTTAAAATGTATGTGTGTGGTCCAACTGTATATAACTACATTCATATTGGGAATTCACGTCCTGTTATCGTCTATGATACAGTGCGTCGCTATTTAACATATCGCGGCTATGAAGTTACGTATGTTTCAAACTTTACAGACGTGGATGATAAGATTATTAAAGCGGCAAATGAGTTAGGAGAAGAAGTTTCCGAACTAACAGAACGTTTTATAAATGCTTATTTTGAAGATATTACAGCTCTTGGATGCCAAAAGGCAGATTCACATCCACGTGTAACGCAACATATGGATGAAATTATTAATTTCATCGCTGTATTGATTGAAAAAGGTTACGCTTATGAATCTCAAGGAGATGTGTATTATCGTACACGTAAGTTTAAGGATTACGGAAAATTATCACATCAATCTGTGGATGATTTGAAAATTGGTGCACGAATTGAAGCAGGAGAAAAGAAAGATGATGCACTCGATTTTGCGCTTTGGAAAGCAGCAAAACCAGGTGAAATTTTCTGGCAAAGTCCTTGGGGAAATGGTAGACCTGGCTGGCATATAGAGTGTTCGGTGATGGTCCATAACCATTTTGGTGATACAATTGATATTCATGCAGGAGGTCAAGATTTGACGTTCCCTCATCATGAAAATGAAATTGCTCAATCAGAAGCCTATACAGGCAAAACATTTGCTCGATATTGGATGCATAATGGTTATATTAATATTAATAATGAAAAAATGTCCAAATCACTTGGCAACTTCATCTTGGTACATGATATTATCCAACAGATAGATCCACAAGTATTGCGTTTCTTTATGCTTTCTGTTCATTATCGTCACCCAATCAACTTTTCACAAGACTTGGTCGAAGCAGCAGCTAATGGTTTAGAACGCATCCGTACTTCTTATAACAACTTAACACATCGCCTAAAAAATACGGCCAACATAGGCGACAAAGAGCAGTCTTGGTTAGATGTCATCCAACAAGAACGCCAAAACTTTGAAGTGGCAATGGATGATGACTTTAACACAGCAAATGCAATTGCAACCTTATTTAACATATCTACAGAGGCCAATAAATATTTAAACGAAACAAACACAAACGAAGAATTATTAAAAGAATTTATCAATACATTAAACGAACTTTCAAATGTGCTAGGTATTAAACTAGAAGTACAAGAAGAATTATTAGACGAAGAAATTGATGCGTTAATCGAAGAACGTCAACAAGCTAGAAAGAATCGTGATTTTAAACGTGCTGATGAAATTCGAGATCAATTGAAAGATATGAACATTATTTTGGAAGATACGCGTCAAGGTGTTCGATGGAAACGAGGTTAATGAAGTGGGAGAACTTCGTAATGCAGATGTAAAACAATTAAATGCACTCGCTTTAGCTTATATGGGCGATGCAGTATTAGAAATAGCGATTCGTGAACATTTATTAAGAGTAGGTCGTGTAAAGCCAAAAGTTCTACATCGTGAGGCAACTCATTATGTATCAGCGAAAGCCCAATCCATGGTGATTCATCAAATGATAGATGAGGATTACTTTACTGAAGAAGAGATGGCTGTATTAAAACGTGGCCGTAATGCTAAATCTGGTTCTATACCTAAAAATACAGATGTTCAAACTTATAATTATAGCTCGGCTTTTGAAGCGGTTCTCGGCTATTTATATTTAACAGGGCAGCATGAACGCGTTGATGCAATTATCCAATATGCTATTCATGTAGTTGAAAATAAGAAAGAGGTGTCGAAATAATGACTGAACAAATAAAAGAAATAATTGCCGGAAAAAATCCAGTACTTGAGGCACTTCGATCTACAAGAGATATTAATAAAATTTGGATTGCAGAAGGCGTCAAAAAAAGTGGCATTAACGAATTACTTAATTTAGCAAAAGAGCGTGGCGTAATCGTACAATTTGTTCCTAAGAAAAAAGTGGACCAATTATCTTCTGAAAATCATCAAGGAATTGTTGCTTCTGTTGCTGCTTATAATTATGCAGAACTCGATGATCTTTTTAAATTAGCTGAAAAAAGAGGAGAAGATCCATTCTTTATCATTTTGGATGAATTAGAGGATCCACATAATCTTGGTTCAATTATGCGAACAGCTGATGCAGTAGGTGCACATGGTATTATTATTCCGAAACGTCGTTCAGTTAGCTTAACAGCTGTTGTTGCAAAAGCATCTACAGGAGCTATTGAATATATTCCGACAGTACGTGTTAATAACTTGTCACAAACAGTGGAAGAGTTAAAAGAACGTGGTGTTTGGATCGCTGGTACTGATGCGAAAGGTTCGGTAGATTATCGTAAAATGGATGCTACATTACCTTTGGCTGTTATTATTGGTAGTGAAGGCAAAGGTATGAGTCGCATCCTAAAAGAAAAATGTGATTTTCTTTATAATTTACCAATGGTAGGACATGTCACATCTCTAAATGCTTCCGTCGCAGCTTCTTTACTGATGTATGAAGTACTTCGTAAACGTCAAGAAATTTAAGGTGGCTGCTGATGAACATACTCTTAGTTGATGGCTATAACATTATTGGTGCATGGAAGGAACTACAAGCGTTAAAAGAACATAAGCTAATAGATGCGAGAGATCGACTGATAGAGTTAATGGCAGACTATCAAGCTTACTCGGGAATGCGCGTCATTGTCGTTTTTGACGCGTATCTCGTTCCTGGCATCGCTACAAAGATGACACAGCATAATGTTGAAGTTATTTATACCAGAGCAAAAGAAACTGCAGATGATCGTATTGAAAAGCTCACTGCTGAACTAACAACCAAGAGAAACAAAATTTACGTAGCCACATCAGATATGGCTGAACAAAGTGTAATATTTGGAAATGGTGCTCTTCGAAAATCTGCGCGTGAATTTGAAATTGAAATCCAAAATGTACGCACTCAAATTTCTCAAAAAGTTAAAAATATTCAAGTCCAAAAACCTAGCTCTAAAATTGAATTATCAGCAGATGTTTTAGAAAAATTCGAACAAATGCGTAGAGGAAATAAATTGAGTGATTGACTGATATTTTCCAATTCCGTTATACTATGTTTAAATAGGCTAGCGCAATTGGGGTGATACTTTGTTAACAAGTGATCATTTACACGTTAAGCATCAACAATTTGAGACTTTGACTGATGAGCAACTAGTAGAAGCGGCACGCGATGGCGATACAGAAGCATTGGATTTCCTAATTAGTAAGTATAAGCCGGTTGTACGCTTAAAAGTTAAATCTTATTTTTTAATTGGTGCTGATAAAGAGGATATTGTGCAAGAGGGTATGATCGGATTGTATAAAGCAATCCGGGATTTTAAAGATGATAAATTAGCTTCTTTCAAAGCTTTTGCTGAACTTTGTGTTAAGCGTCAAATTATTACGGCTATAAAAACGGCCACTAGACAGAAACATATACCACTTAACTCATATGTTTCACTAGATAAGCCAGTTTTTGAAGAAGAATCAACGAAAACGCTAATGGATATGCTTACAGGGGCGACAGTTGATGATCCTGAGAAATTAATCATTCATCGTGAAGAGTTTAACTATTTAGAAGAGAAAATTGGACAAGTCTTAAGTGATTTAGAGAGACAAGTTTTAACCCTCTATTTAGAAGGTTGCTCTTACCAAGAAATTTCTGCTAGATTAGATCGGCACGTTAAGTCGATTGATAATGCTTTACAACGTATTAAGCGAAAATTAGAACGGCATTTAGAAGTAGAATAGTAGTTTTATAGGGTTAAGAGGTAAGTTGACAGCTTTTCTAATAGATGATAGGCTTTTAAAAGGACAATTCCGTAAAGGTGATAGCATGACACAAAAAGTAGCATTAAGCTGTGAAAAATGCGGGGCTAGAAATTATCATGTACCCGCGGCTAAAGACAGTTCAAAGAGAATGGAACTTAAAAAATATTGTTCACATTGTAATGAGCATACATTACATAAACAGACTAGATAATACAATACGTTATGTATATATGATTATATTCGGAGGTTTGGTTGGATGGGTAAGTTAGGTGTGTTTTTCCGCGGTGTTCTATCAGAAATGAGAAAAACAAGTTGGCCAAAACGTAAAGAATTGACGAAATATACAATTATCGTCATTACAACTTTGCTGTTTATGGCTGCATTTTTCATGGTAATCGATTTAGGTGTTTCTAAATTATTGCGCTGGTACTTGGAGTTATGATTTAATAAAGTTAATATGTCTGAAATAGCCCGTGTGTTGTAACGGGTTTTTTCATTTTGCCTTTAGAAAAGGAGGGAAGGACGAGTAGTCCTATCTATTATGGAGAAAAAATGGTATGTCGTTCATACTTATTCAGGTTATGAAAACAAAGTAAAAGCAAACCTAGAAAAACGTGTTGAAACAATGGGTATGCAAGATAAAATCTTCCGCGTGATTATTCCAGAAGAGCAAGAAACTGAAGTAAAAGACGGTCGTAAAAAAACATATATGCGTAAAACTTTCCCAGGCTATGTATTAGTAGAATTAGTTATGACAGATGATGCTTGGTATGTTGTTCGTAATACACCAGGGGTGACTGGTTTCATCGGTTCTTCAGGTGGTGGGGTAAAACCAACACCATTACTTCCTGAAGAAGTAGAAGCAATTCTACAACAAATGGGCGAAAACGAAGCAACTGTTGACCTAGACTTCGGTGTAGGTGATTTAGTTGAAGTTCTTGAAGGACCTTTTGCTCATTTCCAAGGAATTGTAGAAGAAATTGTCGCTGATAAAGGCAAAGTAAATGTTAAAGTGGACATGTTCGGTCGTGAAACAAAAATGGAACTAGATTTTGATCAAGTTCTAAAAGTTTAAATACAAGGTACTTGCCTTGCATTTTAAAAAGTGTTATCATTTCATAGGTCATACTGTGAAAAATATATCACATGTTATGATATAGTAATTTTTAATGTTATCGGATTCAGCCGACAGACAGATATTGAGTGGGAGGGGAAACCCAATTACCACATCACGGACTTAAGGAGGTGTGTCTCGTGGCTAAAAAAGTTGTTAAAGTTGTAAAACTTCAAATCCCAGCTGGTAAAGCAAATCCAGCACCACCAGTAGGTCCTGCATTGGGTCAAGCAGGTGTTAACATCATGGGATTCTGTAAAGAATTCAACGCTCGTACTGCGGACCAAGCAGGTTTGATTATTCCAGTTGAGATTTCTGTATTTGAAGATCGTTCATTCACTTTCATTACAAAAACTCCACCGGCAGCAGTTCTACTTAAAGTAGCAGCTGGTATCAAATCAGGTTCAGGTGAACCAAATCGTAAAAAAGTAGCTACAGTGAAACGTGATAAAGTACGCGAAATCGCTGAAACTAAAATGCCTGACTTAAATGCAGCATCAGTAGAAGCTGCTATGTCAATGGTAGAAGGTACTGCACGTAGCATGGGTATTGTGATCGAAGACTAATCCCATTACTTGATAAAGTATTGTTTTTGGAGGTTGCGATTGTTTCTTATAGTCATATTTGAAACTCGCAGCCTTTATTCGTGGGAGGTTTAACCCGTTACAACCACAATCAAGGAGGAAATATATAATGGCTAAAAAAGGTAAAAAAATGCAAGATGCAGCTAAATTAGTTGACCGTAACCAACTATACACAGTAGCTGAAGCAGCTGAACTTGCTAAAAAAACAAGCACTGTTAACTTTGACGCAACAGTTGAAGTAGCATTTAACTTAAACATCGATACTCGTAAAAACGACCAACAAATCCGTGGAGCAGTAGTACTTCCAAACGGTACTGGTAAAACTCAACGCGTTTTAGTTTTCGCTAAAGGTGAAAAAATTAAAGAAGCTGAAGCAGCTGGCGCTGATTACGTGGGCGATGCAGAATATATCCAAAAAATCCAACAAGGTTGGTTTGACTTCGATGTAATCGTTGCAACTCCAGATATGATGGGTGAAGTTGGTAAACTTGGTCGTGTATTAGGACCTAAAGGTTTAATGCCAAACCCTAAAACTGGTACAGTTACTTTCGACGTAACAAAAGCAGTTAATGAAATCAAAGCTGGTAAAGTTGAATACCGTGCAGATAAAGCTGGTATCATTCACGCACCAGTTGGTAAAGTTTCATTCGAAGCTGATAAACTAGCTGAAAACTTATCTACATTAATTGACGTAATCCTTAAAGCAAAACCTGCTGCATCAAAAGGTGCTTACGTAAAATCTTTACACGTAACTACTACAATGGGACCATCAATTAAAGTTGACCCACTATCAGCTACAGAAGCAAAATAATTTTTGATTGACAGAGTATACATCGTTTGTTATGATGAATACTGTTGTGAATATCCATTTGTACCGTAGACCGTAGGGGCGAATTATTTTCGCTTAATGTCCTACCGAGGGCAAAGGAACTCAGACTCTTACTTAAGATGATGAAATTCCGCCTCTTGTCTACTATTGGCAAGAGGCTTTTCTTTTGTCGGTATAAATGACCCATTCTAATAGGAGGTGTCAAGATGAACAAAGCAGTTGAAGCTAAACAAGCTGTTGTTCAAGAAATCGCTGACAAGTTTAAAAGTGCAGCATCAGTAGTAGTAGTTGACTACCGTGGCCTTACAGTATCTCAAGTTACTGAACTACGTAAACAATTACGTGAAGCTGGTGTAGAATTTAAAGTATACAAAAATACTTTAGTTCGTCGTGCTACTGTTGAAACTGGTTATGAAGAACTTAACGAAGTTCTTACAGGTCCAAATGCAATTGCATTTTCAAGTGAAGATGTTGTTGCTCCTGCACGTATCATCAACAACTTTGCGAAAGAAAACGAACAATTAGAAATTAAAGCTGGTCTTATCGAAGGCGCTTATGCAAGCGTTGAAGAAGTTAAAGCATTGGCAGAACTTCCATCTCGCGAAGGTTTACTATCTATGCTATTATCTGTACTTCAAGCTCCAATGCGCAACCTAGCTCTTGTAACAAAAGCTGTTGCAGAACAAAAAGAAGAACAAGGCGCTTAATAGCTGCTTAATCTTCTAGGCAACTATTGCCAAAACAAAAAAACTTACATTCCGTATAGGAGGAAAATATAATGAACAATGAGCAAATCTTAGAAGCTGTTAAAAATATGACAGTTCTTGAATTAAACGATTTAGTAAAAGCAATCGAAGAAGAATTCGGTGTTACTGCTGCTGCTCCTGTAGCAGTTGCTGGTGGCGCTGCTGCAGCTGCAGAAGAAAAAACTGAATTTGATGTAGTTTTAGCTTCTGCTGGTGATTCAAAAATTAAAGTAATCAAAGTGGTTCGTGAAATCACTGGTTTAGGTCTTAAAGAAGCTAAAGAAGTAGTTGATAACGCTCCTAAAGCTCTTAAAGAAGGCGTTGCTAAAGAAGAAGCTGAAGAAATCAAAGCTAAACTTGAAGAAGTTGGCGCATCTGTAGAAGTTAAATAATTTCTACTTGTTGATTGTGAAAAGCTCGTCAATTTTGGCGGGCTTTTTCTTTACCTTTAGATGATGGAGGGCATTATTCTTGTCAGAACATTATTATTCAAAAAAGCCTCAAGTAGAGAGTAAACCACGTAGATGGAATTTTACACTTCGGGGATTTTCTTTTGTTTTTGAAACAGATGCAGGGGTTTTTAGTAAAAGCGAAGTAGATTTTGGTTCCCGTGTATTAATTGATAGTTTTGAGATGCCAACTGTTGAAGGGTGTATTTTAGATGTAGGTTGTGGATATGGACCAATTGGATTGTCAATTGCAAAAAGTTATCCAAATCATATAATTCACATGATGGATGTCAATGAGCGAGCGGTTAATCTAGCAAAGAAAAATGCTGAATTGAACGGGGTTCAAAATGTACAGATCTATGAGAGTGATGCACTTTCATCTGTTCAAGAAGAACAAGTCGCTGTTGTTTTGACAAATCCTCCGATTCGCGCAGGAAAAAACACTATTTTTAGATTTTATGATGAAGCATATGAAAAACTAGTGGATTTAGGTGAACTGTGGATTGTCATTCAAAAAAAACAAGGTGCACCATCTACTGTAGAACATTTGGAATTAAAATTTTCAAAAGTGGAAATAGTAGAGAAGAAAAAAGGTTATTGGATTATCAAAGCAGTAAAATAAATTTGTCAAAACTTATAGATTGACTTGACAAAAACGCTGTGATAATATAATAAAATGCAAAAATATTAATTTGAGGGCGTTTGCCTATTGATTGAAAATGAAATAGCAAGAGCTTTCGAATTTAACTTTGGTTAATCGAAAATGAGCTCAAAATGAACTCGTTTTCTTTTTGTCTTTCGTAATCATACAACATTTATATGGTTTCTGAAAGACCTATTATCGCTTTATTGAGGGGTGAATGAGTTGACAGGTCAACTAGTTCAGTACGGACAACACCGCCAGCGTAGAAGCTTTGCGCGTATTAAAGAGGTGCTGGAACTTCCGAATCTTATTGAGATTCAAACCGCATCTAACGAATGGTTTCTTGAAGAAGGTTTACGTGAAATGTTCCGTGACATTTCACCAATTGAAGACTTCACAGGGAATCTATCACTAGAATTCGTCGACTACAGTCTCGGAGAACCGAAATATGATGTCGATGAATGCAAACAACGTGACGTGACTTATGCAGCACCATTACGTGTAAAAGTACGTCTTCTTAACAAAGAAACAGAAGAAGTGAAGGAACAAGAAGTATTCATGGGGGATTTCCCGCTCATGACAGAAACTGGTACTTTCATTATCAACGGCGCGGAACGCGTTATTGTTTCACAATTAGTAAGATCACCAAGTGTATACTATCACGATAAAACAGATAAAAACGGTAAAAAAGGTTTTGGTGCTACAGTTATTCCAAACCGTGGTGCTTGGCTTGAATACGAAACAGACGCTAAAGATGTTGTCTATGTTCGTATCGACCGTACTCGTAAATTGCCAATTACAGTACTTTTACGTGCGCTTGGCTTTGCATCCGATCAAGAAATCATCGAATTAATCGGTGATAACGAATTTTTACGTAACACATTGGAAAAAGATAATACAGATAGTACAGAAAAAGCACTATTAGAAATTTATGAACGTCTACGCCCTGGTGAACCACCAACAGTAGAAAGTGCAAAAAATCTATTGTATTCTCGTTTCTTTGATCCAAAACGTTATGATTTAGCAAACGTTGGTCGTTACAAAATGAACAAAAAGCTTCATATCAAAAACCGCCTATTCAACCAAACAATTGCTGAAACTTTAGCAGATCCTGAAACAGGCGAAATTTTGGTCGAAGCTGGTACATTAATCGACCGTCGTGTACTAGATCGTTTAATCCCATATTTAGAAAACGGTGTTGGCTTTAAAACGATTTCTAAAGTTGGAGGAGTTCTTGAAGGAGATATTCAAATTCAAGAAATTAAAATCTATGCACCAAATGATGAATCACAAAAAGAAATCAAAGTAATCAGTAATGCTTATATCGATGAAGAAGTGAAACATATCACTCCTGCTGATGTAGTATCATCTGTTTCTTATTTCTTTAACTTATTATATGGTGTGGGCGACACAGACGATATCGACCACTTAGGTAACCGTCGTCTACGTTCTGTAGGTGAACTTCTACAAAACCAATTCCGTATCGGGTTATCTCGTATGGAACGTGTCGTACGTGAACGTATGTCTATTAACGACACAGCGTCTATTGTTCCACAACAATTGATCAATATTCGTCCAGTAATTGCAGCTATTAAAGAATTCTTTGGTAGTTCTCAATTATCACAATTCATGGACCAAACAAACCCATTAGCTGAATTGACTCACAAACGTCGTCTATCAGCTCTAGGACCTGGTGGTTTAACACGTGAACGTGCTGGCTTTGAAGTACGTGATGTTCACTATTCTCACTATGGTCGTATGTGTCCGATTGAAACACCAGAAGGTCCAAACATTGGTTTGATCAACTCACTTTCAAGTTATGCAAAAGTGAACAAATTTGGTTTCATCGAAACACCATATCGTCGTGTTGATCCTGAAACTGGTTGCTTAACAGATCATATCGATTATTTAACTGCTGACGAAGAAGATAACTACGTTGTTGCTCAAGCAAATTCACCATTAAATCCAGATGGCTCTTTTGCTGAGGAAGAAGTTGTAGGACGTTTCCGTGGTGATAACTCAGTATTCAAACGTGAAACTGTTGACTACATGGACGTATCTCCAAAACAAGTAGTATCTGCAGCAACAGCATGTATTCCATTCTTAGAAAACGATGACTCAAACCGTGCTCTTATGGGTGCCAACATGCAACGACAAGCAGTTCCATTGTTAAATCCTGAAGCTCCATTCGTTGGTACAGGTATGGAACATGTAGATGCACGTGACTCAGGTGCGGCAGTAGTTGCAAAATATGCAGGTATTGTTGAACATGTTGAAGCACGTTCAATTCATGTACGCCGTATCGAAGTAATCGATGGAAAAGAAGTTAAAGGCGATTTAACAAAATATAAATTACAAAAATTTGTACGTTCTAACCAAGGTACAAGTTACAACCAACGTCCATTAGTGAAAGTTGGCGAACGTGTTAAACCACGTGATATTCTTGCAGATGGTCCTTCAATGGAACGCGGTGAGTTAGCACTTGGTCGAAACGTAGTCGTAGCATTCATGACTTGGAATGGTTATAACTATGAAGATGCTGTAATCATGAACGAACGTCTTGTTAAAAATGACGTTTATACTTCTGTTCATATCGAAGAATATGAATCAGAAGCACGTGATACTAAACTCGGACCTGAAGAAATCACTCGTGATATTCCTAACGTCGGAGAAGAAGCATTACGTAACCTAGATGAACGTGGTATTATCCGCATTGGTGCTGAAGTGCATGATGGTGACATTTTAGTCGGTAAAGTAACTCCTAAAGGGGTAACTGAATTGACTGCAGAAGAACGCCTATTACACGCAATCTTCGGTGAAAAAGCTCGTGAAGTTCGTGATACTTCATTACGTGTTCCTCACGGTGCAGGCGGTATCGTACTAGATGTCAAAGTCTTCAATCGTGAAGATGGAGATGAATTATCACCAGGTGTTAACCAAATGGTTCGCGTCTATATTGTTCAAAAACGTAAAATTCGCGTTGGGGACAAAATGGCCGGACGTCATGGTAACAAAGGGGTAATCTCTCGTATCTTACCTGAAGAAGATATGCCATTCTTGCCAGACGGTACTCCAGTAGATATCATGTTAAACCCATTAGGTGTACCATCTCGTATGAACATCGGACAAGTATTAGAGTTGCACCTAGGCATGGCCGCTCGTTACTTAGGCGTTCATATGGCAACACCGGTATTCGATGGTGCTACTGATGAAGACGTATGGAAAACAATGGAAGAAGCCGGCATGAATCGTGACGGTAAAACAATCCTTTATGATGGACGTACTGGTGAACCTTTCGATAACCGTGTATCAGTTGGTGTTATGTATATGATCAAACTTGCTCACATGGTTGATGATAAACTTCACGCTCGTTCAACAGGTCCTTACTCATTAGTTACGCAACAACCTCTTGGTGGTAAAGCGCAATTTGGTGGACAACGTTTTGGTGAAATGGAAGTTTGGGCTCTTGAAGCATATGGTTCTGCTTATACACTTCAAGAAATCTTAACAGTTAAATCAGATGACGTTGTAGGTCGTGTTAAAACTTACGAAGCAATCGTAAAAGGTGAAAGTGTTCCAGAACCAGGCGTTCCTGAATCTTTCAAAGTATTAATTAAAGAACTTCAATCTTTAGGTTTAGATGTGAAAATGCTAACAATCGATGATGAAGAAATAGAATTACGTGATAGTGAAGATGATGATGATCTTCAACCAAACGATTCATTTAACATTACTTCAAACAACGAAGAAGAAGCATCAGTAGGGTCACCTGAGTAATTCAATTACAGTACTGGGATGTTGGACAGGACCATTTATGGGCTTGTCCTCCTTCCCGTTTTATAAATAAATCAATCGTCGAGCTAAGAAAAGTCATTAAAGACTTCAGAATAAAGGGAGGTAGGCTCCTTGATAGACGTTAATAATTTTGAGTACATGAAAATAGGTTTAGCTTCACCTGATAAAATTCGCTCATGGTCTTATGGAGAAGTCAAGAAACCAGAAACTATTAACTATCGTACACTTAAACCAGAAAAAGACGGTTTGTTCTGTGAACGTATTTTCGGACCTACAAAGGACTGGGAATGTCACTGTGGTAAATACAAACGCGTACGTTATAAAGGCGTAGTTTGTGACCGTTGTGGTGTAGAAGTAACACGTGCAAAAGTACGTCGTGAACGTATGGGGCACATTGAATTAGCTGCTCCAGTTTCACATATTTGGTACTTTAAAGGTATCCCAAGTCGTATGGGTCTTATTTTGGATATGTCACCTCGTGCACTTGAAGAAGTTATTTACTTTGCTTCTTATGTAGTAATCGATCCAGCTGACACTCCACTTGAGAAAAAACAATTGCTTACTGAAAAAGAATACCGTGCATATCGCGAAAAATACGGCAAAACTTTTGATGCAGCAATGGGTGCAGAAGCCATTAAACAACTACTTCAAGAAATTGATCTTGATAAAGAATCAGAAGCTCTTAAAGAAGAACTTAAAACTGCACAAGGCCAACGCCGTACACGTGCTATTAAACGATTAGAAGTTGTTGAATCATTCCACCACTCAGGCAACCGTCCTGAATGGATGATCTTAGATGTACTACCTGTAATTCCTCCAGAATTACGTCCAATGGTACAACTAGATGGTGGTCGTTTCGCAACATCTGATTTAAACGATTTATATCGCCGTGTTATTAACCGTAATAACCGTTTAAAACGTCTTCTTGATCTTGGTGCTCCTGGAATCATCGTTCAAAACGAAAAACGTATGCTTCAAGAAGCGGTAGATGCTTTAATCGATAATGGTCGTCGTGGCCGTCCAGTTACTGGTCCTGGTAACCGCCCATTAAAATCTCTTTCTCATATGTTAAAAGGTAAACAAGGTCGTTTCCGTCAAAACTTACTTGGTAAACGTGTTGACTACTCTGGTCGTTCTGTTATCGTAGTAGGTCCATACTTAAAAATGTACCAATGTGGTCTTCCAAAAGGTATGGCAATCGAATTGTTTAAACCTTTTGTTATGAAAGAACTTGTTGAACGCGGTTTAGCACATAATATTAAATCTGCAAAACGTAAAATTGAACGTATGCACCCAGAAGTATGGGATGTCCTAGAAGATATCATCAAAGAACATCCAGTATTACTTAACCGTGCACCGACTCTTCACAGACTAGGTATCCAAGCGTTCGAACCAACTCTAGTTGAAGGGAAAGCAATTCGTCTTCACCCATTAGTATGTACAGCATATAACGCTGACTTCGATGGTGACCAAATGGCGGTTCACGTTCCACTATCAGCAGAAGCACAAGCAGAAGCACGTTTGTTAATGCTTGCAGCACAAAACATCTTGAATCCTAAAGATGGTAAACCAGTTGTAACACCTTCTCAAGATATGGTATTAGGTAACTACTACTTAACACTAGAACGTCAAGGTGCTGTCGGCGAAGGTACAATCTTCTACGGACCAGATGAATTGAATGTCGCTTATCAAAACCATGAAGTACATTTGCATACTCGTATTGCAATCAAAGCTTCATCTTTGCATAACAAAACATTCACAGAAGAACAAAATAATATGTTGTTGATTACAACTGTAGGTAAAGTTATTTTCAACGAAATTCTTGATGATGCTTTCCCATACATCAATGAACCAACAACTTCAAACTTACAAGATGGAACACCGGCTAAATACTTTGTTCCTACAACAACTAATGTTAAAGAACATTTAAAAACGCAAGAACTTATTAAACCATTCACGAAAAAATACCTTGGTAAGATTATTGCTGAAGTATTTGCTCGTTATCACATTACTGAAACATCTAAAATGCTTGACCGTCTTAAAGACCTTGGTTTCAAATTCTCTACTAAAGCTGGTATTTCAATCGGTATCTCAGATATCATCGTATTACCAGGTAAACAAGAAATTTTACACCATGCTCAAGAACAAGTAGATAAAGTAATGAAACAATTCCGTCGTGGTTTAATAACTGAAGAAGAACGTTACGATCGAGTAATTTCATTCTGGAGTGCTGCAAAAGATGAAATCCAATCTAAATTGATGGACTCACTTCCAGCAGATAACCCAATCTTCATGATGAGTGACTCTGGTGCCCGTGGTAACGCATCTAACTTCACTCAACTTGCTGGTATGCGTGGTCTGATGGCCAACCCAGCTGGTCGTATTATTGAACTTCCAATCAAATCTTCATTCCGTGAAGGTTTAACAGTATTGGAATACTTCATCTCAACTCATGGTGCTCGTAAAGGTCTTGCCGATACAGCACTTAAAACAGCCGATTCAGGTTACCTTACTCGTCGTCTAGTAGACGTTGCACAAGATGTAATTGTCCGTGAAGATGATTGTGGTACTGACCGTGGTTTAGCTATTACTTCTTTAAAAGAAGGAACAGAAATTATTGAAACATTAGAAGAACGTGTTACAGGACGTTATGCTAAGAAAACAATCCGTCACCCAGAAACAAACGAAGTACTTGTAGCTAAAGATGAATTGATCACACCAGAATTAGCTCGTCAAATTGCCGAAGCTGGTATTGAAGAAGTGACAATTCGATCTGCATATACATGTAATACAAAACATGGTGTATGTAAAAAATGTTATGGTATGAACTTAGCAACTGGTGACAAAGTTGAAGTGGGTGAAGCAGTTGGTATCATCGCTGCTCAATCTATTGGTGAACCAGGTACACAATTAACAATGCGTACATTCCACCAAGGTGGTGTAGCAGGTGCCGATATCACACAAGGTCTTCCACGTATCCAAGAAATTTTTGAAGCACGTAACCCTAAAGGTCAAGCAGTTATTACTGAAATCGCTGGGGTTGTAACTGATATTGAAGAAGTTCGCGAAGGACAAAAAGAAATTACAGTTACAGGAGCAGTAGAAGCACGTAAATACTTAGCTCCATACAATGCGCGATTAAAAGTACAAGTTAACGATCAAGTGAAACATGGTCAAATTCTTACAGAAGGTTCTATCGATCCTAAAGAATTGTTGAAAGTGACAGATGTTTCTACTGTAGAAGAATATCTACTAAAAGAAGTTCAAAAAGTATACCGTATGCAAGGGGTAGAAATTGGAGATAAACACGTTGAAGTAATGGTTCGTCAAATGCTTCGTAAAGTACGTGTTATTGAAGCTGGGGAAACTGAATTACTTCCAGGTACATTACTAGACATTCACCAATTCTCTGAAGCGAATGCAGAAGCTGTACATGAAGGTAAAATTCCTGCAACATGTCGCCCAGTTATCCTAGGTATTACAAAAGCTTCTCTTGAAACAGAATCATTCTTATCTGCTGCATCATTCCAAGAAACAACTCGTGTCTTAACTGATGCTGCTATTAAAGGTAAACGAGATGAATTACTTGGTCTTAAAGAAAATGTTATCTTAGGTAAACTTGTTCCAGCTGGTACAGGTATGCAACGCTATCGTCAAATTGAAATTGCCGAAAGCGAAGAAAAAGCTGAGGAAACACTTGCTGCTGAGTAATTTTTAAAGAAATCCAAGGAGAAGATATAATCTTCTCCTTGAGATTTTTATTTAATTCATTGACAATATTGTCGATGGATGATACTATATGTAAGGTTGATAGTTGATTGTCTATCATTTCGGAGGATATGAAAATGTCTTATGAAAAAGTCAAACAGGCTAAAAAAACAATCGTTGGCATTAAACAAACAGTTAAAGCATTACAAACTGGTCATGTTACTGAAGTTTTCGTTGCTCTAGATGCAGACGTTCGAATGACCAAGCGCGCGGTGCTATTAGCACAAAATAAAGGTATTCCCGTTGTATTAGTAGACTCGAAAAGAGAACTTGGTAGAGCCTGCAAAATTCAAGTAGGCGCTGCAGTTTGTGCGATTACTGAATGGTAGTTTTTGCGATGATCACGCAAAGACTTTGTTTTTTGTCTTAAAATGAACCACCTGGATGTGTGGATTTAACAAACATTATGAAGGGAGGAAAAATCGATGCCTACAATTAACCAATTAGTACGTAAGCCTCGTCAATCCAAAAGTAAAAAATCAAAATCACCAGCATTGAACAAAAGCTATAACAGCTTTGCAAAATCATTGACTGATGTTAACTCACCACAAAAACGTGGTGTTTGTACACGTGTTGGTACAATGACTCCAAAAAAACCAAACTCAGCGTTACGTAAATACGCTCGTGTACGTTTAACTAACCAAATCGAGGTTAATGCTTACATTCCTGGTGAAGGCCATAACCTACAAGAACACAGTGTTGTTCTTATTCGTGGCGGTCGTGTAAAGGATTTACCAGGGGTACGTTATCACGTTGTACGTGGTGCATTAGATACTGCTGCTGTAAACGGTCGTATGCAATCTCGTTCTCTATATGGTGCTAAAAAACCAAAAGAAAAAAAATAATGTAAATTAGCTTTTTGCTGAAAGGAGGAAAACAAATGCCTCGTAAAGGTCCTGTTTCCAAACGTGACGTGTTACCAGATCCAATTTATAATTCAAAACTAGTAACTCGCTTAATCAATAAAATGATGGTAGATGGTAAAAAAGGTACTTCAGAAAAAATCTTATACGGAGCTTTCGAATTAGTAAAAGAACGCTCAGGTAAAGATCCTCTAGAAGTATTCGATGCTGCATTAAACAATGTAATGCCTGTTCTTGAAGTTCGTGCTCGCCGTGTAGGTGGTGCTAACTATCAAGTACCAGTAGAAGTACGCCCTGATCGTCGTACAACTCTTGGTCTTCGTTACCTAGTAAACTACTCTCGCCTTCGTGGTGAAAAAACAATGGAAGAACGTCTAGCTAACGAAATTCTAGATGCTTCTAACAACACTGGTGCATCAGTTAAAAAACGCGAAGATATGCACAAAATGGCAGAAGCGAACAAAGCATTCGCTCACTACCGTTGGTAATCGCGATTTAATCTTAATCCATTATGGAAGGAGAAATACAGCATGACTAGAGAGTTCTCCCTTGAGAATACTCGTAATATCGGAATCATGGCTCACATTGATGCTGGTAAAACAACAACAACTGAGCGTATCCTTTATTACACTGGTAAGATTCACAAAATCGGTGAAACTCATGAAGGTGCTTCTCAAATGGACTGGATGGAGCAAGAACAAGAACGTGGTATCACTATCACTTCTGCTGCTACAACAGCTCAATGGAAAGGTCACCGAGTTAACATCATCGACACACCAGGACACGTAGACTTCACAGTTGAAGTTGAACGTTCTCTTCGTGTACTTGATGGTGCTGTGACTGTACTTGATGCACAATCAGGTGTAGAACCACAAACCGAAACTGTATGGCGTCAAGCTACAACTTACGGCGTACCTCGTATCGTATTCATCAATAAAATGGATAAAATCGGTGCTGACTTCTTATATTCTGTAAAAACTTTACACGAACGTTTAGAAGCTAACGCTCACCCAATCCAATTACCAATCGGTGCTGAAGATGAATTCCATGCAATCATTGACCTTGTAGAAATGAACGCTACATTCTACAAAGAAGGCGATGACGGTTCAAACGCTGAAGTTAAAGAAATTCCAGAAGAATACAAAGCACAAGCAGAAGAATATCACGAAAAATTAATCGAAGCTGTAGCTGAATTAGATGAAGATCTAATGGAAAAATACTTCGCTGGTGAAGAAATCACTAAAGAAGAATTAAAAGCTGCAATTCGTAAAGCAACTTTAAACGTTGAATTCTACCCTGTAACTTGTGGTACTGCATTCAAAAACAAAGGTGTTCAATTAATGCTAGATGCAGTAATTGATTACCTACCAGCTCCAACAGACGTTGCTTCTATTAAAGGTACATCTGTTGATGGCGAAGAAGAAATCGTGCGTCATTCATCTGATGAAGAACCATTCTCTGCACTAGCATTCAAAGTTATGACTGACCCTTATGTTGGTAAATTAACTTTCTTCCGTGTATACTCTGGTGTTCTTGAATCAGGTTCATACGTACAAAACTCTACAAAAGGGAAACGTGAACGTGTAGGTCGTATCCTACAAATGCACGCTAACTCTCGTTCAGAAATCCAAGAAGTATATGCTGGGGACATTGCAGCTGCTGTAGGTCTTAAAGCAACTACTACTGGTGATACTCTATGTGATGAAAATAACTTAGTTATTCTTGAATCAATGGAATTCCCTGAACCAGTTATTTCACTTTCTGTAGAACCTAAATCTAAAGCAGACCAAGATAAAATGGGTCAAGCTTTACAAAAACTACAAGAAGAAGACCCAACATTCCGTGCTCACACTGACACAGAAACAGGCCAAACAATTATCTCTGGTATGGGTGAACTTCACTTAGATATCATCGTTGATCGTATGAAACGTGAGTTCCACGTTGAAGCTAACGTAGGTGCTCCTCAAGTATCTTACCGTGAAACTTTCCGTACTGGAGCTCAAGTTGAAGGTAAATTCGTACGTCAATCAGGTGGTCGTGGTCAATACGGTCACGTTTGGATCGAATTCGAACCAAACGAAGAAGGTAAAGGCTTCGAATTTGAAAATGCTATCGTCGGTGGTGTAGTACCTCGTGAATACATTCCAGCAGTAGAAGCAGGTCTTAAAGACTCTCTACAAAATGGTGTACTTGCAGGCTTCCCATTAATCGATATTAAAGCAAAATTATTCGATGGTTCTTACCATGATGTCGATTCAAATGAAATGGCATTCAAAGTTGCTGCTTCAATGGCACTTAAAAACGCAGTTTCTAAATGTAATCCAGTTCTATTAGAACCAATTATGAAAGTAGAAGTTGTAATGCCAGAAGAATATCTTGGCGATATTATGGGTAACATTACTTCTCGCCGTGGTCGCGTAGAAGGTATGGAAGCTCGCGGTAACGCTCAAGTTGTTCGTGCAATGGTTCCACTTGCTGAAATGTTTGGTTATGCAACAACTTTACGTTCAGCTACACAAGGTCGCGGTACATTCTCAATGGTATTTGACCATTATGAAGAAGTTCCAAAATCTATTAGTGAAGAAATCATTAAACAAAACAAAGGTGAATAATATTAAATTTTTTAATTGAAATTTACCTAACTATCAAGTATAAATAACATGTAAGCTATGACATCTTCAGGAAGTAGGGCCCTGCTTCTTAAAGGTGCATAACTATAAACTAAAACTTAAAACGCTGAGGAGGCAATTTTAAAATGGCTAAAGAAAAATTCGACCGTTCTAAAACACATGCTAACATTGGTACAATCGGACACGTTGACCATGGTAAAACAACTTTAACAGCTGCAATCGCTACTGTTCTTTCTAAAAAACAAGGCGGAGAAGCTAAATCATACGCTGATATCGATAACGCTCCAGAAGAAAAAGAACGCGGTATCACTATCAACACTTCTCACATCGAATATGAAACTGACACTCGTCACTACGCTCACGTTGACTGCCCAGGACACGCTGACTATGTTAAAAACATGATCACTGGTGCTGCACAAATGGACGGCGCTATCCTTGTAGTATCTGCTGCTGATGGCCCAATGCCACAAACTCGTGAACACATCCTATTATCTAAAAACGTTGGTGTACCTTACATCGTAGTATTCTTAAACAAATGCGATATGGTAGACGACGAAGAATTACTTGAATTAGTAGAAATGGAAGTACGTGACTTACTATCTGAATACGACTTCCCTGGCGACGATGTTCCTGTAATCAAAGGTTCTGCTCTTAAAGCTCTTGAAGGTGAAGCAGAATGGGAAGAAAAAATCGTTGAATTAATGGACGCTGTAGACTCTTACATCCCAACTCCAGAACGTCAAACTGACAAACCATTCATGATGCCAGTCGAAGACGTATTCTCTATCACTGGTCGTGGTACAGTTGCAACTGGTCGTGTAGAACGCGGTCAATTAAAAGTTGGTGACGTTGTTGATATCGTAGGTATCGCTGAAGAAACTAAACAAACAACTGTAACTGGTGTTGAAATGTTCCGTAAATTATTAGACTATGCTGAAGCAGGCGATAACATCGGTGCTTTACTACGTGGTGTTGCTCGTGAAGATATCCAACGTGGACAAGTATTAGCTAAACCAGGTACAATCACTCCACATACTAAATTTACTGCTGAAGTTTATGTATTATCAAAAGAAGAAGGTGGCCGTCATACTCCATTCTTCTCTAACTACCGCCCACAATTCTATTTCCGTACAACTGATGTAACTGGTGTAATCACTTTACCAGAAGGTACTGAAATGGTAATGCCTGGCGATAACACTAAAATGAACATCGAATTGATCCACCCAATCGCTATCGAAGACGGTACTCGTTTCTCAATCCGTGAAGGTGGCCGTACAGTAGGTTCAGGTGTAGTATCAAGCATCGAAAAATAATTATTGATAATAATTTAATTATCAATTTTCTAAAAGCCATTCCGAGTGCACACGGGATGGCTTTTTTGCTTAAAAAAGTTTTATAACGCTATAAGAAACTTAATTGGATAAAAGAATTCCTTTAATTAACAAGAAAATAAAAGACCAAATTGATTGTAAAAAACGAAAAAATCTAATATACTGTAGAACGTTGAAAAGAGAAGCTTTAATAAGAGCAAAGAAAATAACCAACATTATAAAGTATTTAGTGAAATTACTTGCTAAATCTATAGATTGCATGTATAATAATTACTGTTGGTCTTTGACTGCGATGAAGCGGGAGGTTGCCGGCACACCCGGCCGCATTGCCATGGCGAGCGTGCGGGAAATTTCCGTGGAGAATGTCTAGGAAATAGGCGAAAGGGAGGGAAAATAATGGCAAAGCAAAAAATTCGTATTCGTTTAAAAGCATATGATCACAAGATTCTTGATCAATCCGCTGAAAAAATTGTGGAAACTGCTAAACGTTCAGGTGCAAGCGTATCAGGTCCGATACCACTTCCAACTGAAAAATCTGTTTACACTATTCTTCGTGCGGTTCATAAGTACAAAGATTCTCGTGAACAATTTGAAATGCGCACACATAAACGTCTAATTGATATCGTTAACCCAACACCACAAACTGTTGATGCGTTAATGAAATTAGATTTACCATCAGGCGTTGATATCGAAATCAAACTATAATGGTAAAGTAAAATAAAATTATAAAATCCACAGGAGGTGTGACGAATGACCAAAGGAATCTTAGGTAGAAAAATCGGTATGACGCAAGTTTTTGCTGAGAATGGTGATTTGATCCCTGTAACTGTTGTTGAAGCTGCTCCAAACGTAGTACTTCAAAAGAAAACAGTTGAAACAGACGGCTACGAAGCAATCCAAATCGGTTTCGACGATAAACGTGAAAAACTTTCAAACAAACCTGAAAAAGGACATGTAGCAAAAGCAAACACTACTCCTAAGCGCTTCATCCGCGAAATTCGCGATGTAAACTTAGCTGAGTACGAAATTGGTCAAGAAGTCAAAGTTGAAATTTTCGCAGAAGGCGATGTAGTAGATGTAACAGGTGTTACTAAAGGTAAAGGTTTCCAAGGTGTTATCAAACGCCACGGACAATCTCGTGGTCCTATGGCCCACGGTTCTCGTTACCACCGTCGTCCTGGTTCAATGGGTCCAGTTGCTCCGAACCGCGTATTTAAACAAAAAAAATTACCTGGTCAAATGGGTGGCAATACAGTAACAATTCAAAACTTAACTGTTGTTAAAGTTGATGCTGAACGTAACTTGCTTCTTATTAAAGGTAATGTTCCTGGTTCTCGTAAAGCATTAGTAACAGTTAAATCTGCTACTAAAGCTAACTAATTATCCGAAGAAAGGAGGAAACAGGAATGACAAAAGTTAACGTGCTTAGTCAAACAGGTTCTTCTGTAGGTGAAATCGAATTAAACGATGCGATCTTCGGAATTGAACCAAATCAATCAGTATTATTTGACGCTGTAATCGCTCAACGCGCTTCATTACGTCAAGGTACACATAAAGTTAAAAATCGTTCAGAAGTTGCTGGTGGTGGTCGTAAACCATGGCGTCAAAAAGGTACAGGTCGTGCTCGTCAAGGTTCTATCCGTTCTCCACAATGGCGTGGCGGTGGTACTGTATTCGGTCCTACACCTCGTAGCTACAGCTACAAACTTCCTAAAAAAGTTCGTCGCCTAGCTCTTAAATCAGCATTATCTTCTAAAGTTGCTGAAACAAACTTTGTAGTTTTAGATGCTCTTAAACTAGATGCACCAAAAACAAAAGATTTCGTAAAAGTTCTTTCTGATCTTTCTATCGAATCTAAATCATTATTCGTAACTGCTGACCTTGATGAAAACGTAGCATTATCTGCTCGTAACATCCCAGGTGTAACAGTTTTAACTGCTGCTGGAATCAACGTACTTGATCTTGTAGGTCATGATAAAGTTGTATTCACTCAAGCTGCTGTACAAAAAATTGAGGAGGTGCTTGGTTAATGGAAGCACGTGAAGTTTTAAAACGTCCTGTCATTACTGAGCGTTCTTCAGAACAAATGGCAGAAAACAAATATACTTTTGAAGTTGACACTCGTGCCAACAAAACAGAAGTAAAAGACGCAGTTGAAGAAATCTTTGGCGTGAAAGTTGAAAAAGTCAACATCATGAACTACAAAGGTAAATTCAAACGTGTCGGTAAATTCGGTGGTTACACAAACAAACGTCGTAAAGCTATTGTAAAATTAGCTGAAGGCGAAATCGAATTATTCGAAATGTAATGATCGTTCAACTTGAACAATAAAGAAGGAGGGAACACAAATGGCGATTAAAAAGTATAAGCCTACCTCAAATGGTCGTCGTAATATGACATCATCTGACTTTGCTGAGATTACTACTAACAAACCTGAAAAATCATTGTTAGAATCTACAAAACGCAAAGCTGGTCGTAATAACCAAGGTAAAATCACTGTTCGTCATAATGGTGGTGGCCACAAACGTCAATACCGTGTCATCGATTTCAAACGTTTGAAAGATGGCGTTGAAGGACGCGTTGCTACTATCGAGTATGATCCAAACCGATCTGCAAACATCGCATTAATTAACTATGCTGATGGTGAAAAACGTTACATCCTAGCACCAAAAGGTCTAGAAGTTGGAATGACAATTGTATCTGGTCCAGAAGTTGATATTAAAGTAGGTAACGCCCTACCATTATCAAACATCCCAATGGGTACAACAATCCACAACATTGAAATGAAACCTGGTAAAGGTGGCCAACTAGTTCGTTCTGCTGGTACATCTGCTCAAGTATTAGGTAAAGAAGGTAAATACGTAATCGTTCGTCTTCAATCTGGCGAAGTTCGTATGATCCTAGGTACATGCCGCGCTACTATTGGTGAAGTTGGTAATGAACAACATGAACTTATCCACCTTGGTAAAGCTGGTCGTACTCGCTGGTTAGGTAAACGCCCAACAGTTCGTGGTTCTGTAATGAACCCTAACGATCACCCACATGGTGGTGGTGAAGGTAAAGCTCCAGTAGGACGTAAATCACCAATGACTCCTTGGGGTAAACCAGCACTTGGTTACAAAACTCGTAACAAGAAAAACAAATCCGACAAACTTATCATTCGTCGTCGTAAAAAATAATGTGATTAGACTACGGTTCAATGAAAGAGCCGTGGTGGAATCACGGAGGGAGGTTCCAAAATGGGTCGTAGCTTGAAAAAAGGACCTTTTGTTGATGAACACTTAATGAAAAAAGTGGAAGCTCAACAAGATTCAGAAAAAAAACAAGTGATCAAAACTTGGTCTCGCCGCTCTACAATCTTCCCGAATTTCATCGGTCTAACAATCGCTGTATATGATGGACGTAAACACGTGCCTGTATACGTGACTGAAGATATGGTAGGTCATAAACTAGGCGAATTTGCACCAACTCGTACTTTCAAAGGTCATGGTGCAGATGATAAGAAAACTTCAGTACGCTAATTTGAGGGGAGGTAAATCCTGATGCAACAAGCTAAAGCTATTGCTCGCACAGTTCGAATTGCTCCTCGTAAAGTCCGCTTAGTAGTTGATTTAATCCGAGGCAAGCAAGTTGGCGAAGCAGTTGCGATTTTACGCCATACTCCAAGAGCAGCATCTCCTGTAGTAGAAAAAGTGCTAAAATCTGCAGTCGCTAACGCTGAACACAATTATGATTTAGACGTTAACAACTTAGTAATTTCAGAAGTATTCGTTGACGAAGGTCCAACGATGAAACGTTTCCGTCCACGTGCTCAAGGACGTGCAAGCGCAATTAACAAACGTACAAGCCACATTACAATCGTGGTATCTGAGAAGAAGGAGGGATAATACGTGGGACAAAAAGTACATCCAATAGGATTACGTGTCGGTGTCATTCGTGATTGGGAATCTAGATGGTATGCAGAAAAAGACTATGCTACATTACTTCACGAAGACATTAAAGTTCGTAAATTCATCGAAACTAGTTTAAAAGAAGCATCGGTTTCTAAAGTTGAAATCGAACGTGCTGCAAACAAAATTAACATTACAATTAGCACAGCGAAACCAGGTATGGTTATCGGTAAAGGCGGTACAGAAGTAGAAACACTTCGTAAAAACCTTAACGCTATGACTGGCAAACGCGTACACATCAACATTGTTGAAATCAAACGCGCTGATCTTGACGCTAAATTAGTAGCTGAAAACATTGCTCGTCAATTAGAAAACCGTGTATCATTCCGTCGTGCACAAAAACAAGCAATTCAACGTACAATTCGTGCAGGTGCTCAAGGTATTAAAACTCAAGTATCTGGTCGTCTAGGTGGCGCTGATATCGCTCGTGCTGAACACTACAGCGAAGGAACTGTTCCACTTCATACTCTTCGTGCTGACATTGATTATGCTCATGCAGAAGCTGACACTACTTATGGTAAATTAGGTGTTAAAGTATGGATTTATCGTGGTGAAGTCCTTCCAGTTAAGAAGAACTCTGAGGAAGGAGGCAAATAATATGTTATTGCCAAAACGCGTTAAATATCGTCGTGTACATCGTGGTAAAATGCGTGGTACATCAAAAGGCGGCACTAAAGTATCATTTGGTGAATTTGGTTTACAAGCTCTAGATGCTAGTTGGATCACTAACCGTCAAATCGAAGCTGCTCGTATTGCTATGACTCGTTATACAAAACGTGGCGGTAAAGTTTGGATTAATATCTTCCCACACAAACCATACACTAAAAAGCCTCTTGAAGTACGTATGGGTTCAGGGAAAGGTGCTCCTGAAGGTTGGGTAGCCGTAGTAAAACCAGGTAGAATTATGTTTGAAATCGGCGGCGTTACTGAAGAAGTAGCTCGCGAAGCACTTCGTTTAGCAGCTCATAAATTGCCTGTTAAATGTAAGATTGTTAAACGTGAAGAAATTGGTGGTGAATCTAATGAAAGCTAATGAAATCCGTGAACTTACAACTGCAGAAATCGAAGTAAAAGTAAAATCACTGAAAGAAGAGCTTTTCAACCTTCGCTTCCAATTGGCGACTGGTCAATTAGAAAACACAGCTCGCATTCGTGAAGTACGCAAAGCGATTGCGCGAATGAAAACTGTGATTCGCGAAAGAGAAATCAGTGCAAATAACTGATAAAGAGGAGGTTTGCAAGCATGACTGAGCGTAACCAACGCAAAGTTTACACAGGCCGCGTAGTTTCTGACAAAATGGATAAAACAGTTTCTGTTTTAGTTGAAACTTACAAAAAGCATACGCTTTATGGTAAACGTGTAAAATACTCTAAAAAGTTCAAAGCGCATGATGAAAACAACGTAGCTAAAGTTGGAGATATCGTACGCATCATGGAAACTCGTCCGCTATCAGCTACTAAACGCTTCCGTTTAGTTGAAGTTGTAGAAAAAGCGGTTATTATCTAATATAATTCGGAATAAACAGTCCGAAGGGAGGTAACCTAAGTGATTCAACAAGAAAGTCGTTTGAAAGTTGCCGACAACTCAGGTGCGAAAGAAGTACTAACTATTAAAGTACTTGGTGGTTCTGGACGTAAAACAGCTAACATCGGTGATGTTATTGTTTGTACAGTTAAGAAAGCAACACCAGGTGGCGTTGTCAAGAAAGGCGAAGTAGTTAAAGCTGTTATCGTTCGTACGAAAAGCGGTGTTCGTCGTAAAGACGGTACTTACATCAAATTTGATGAAAACGCATGTGTAATCATTCGTGATGATAAATCACCACGCGGAACACGTATTTTCGGACCAGTTGCACGTGAATTACGTGACAATAGCTTTATGAAAATCGTTTCATTAGCTCCGGAAGTTCTTTAATTACATGAAAGTGCCAATCAAGGAGGTGCGACAGAATGCATGTTAAAAAAGGCGACAAAGTAATGGTTATTACAGGTAAAGATAAAGGCAAAACAGGAGTGATCCTAGCTGCTTTTCCTAAAAAAGATCGCGTTTTAGTTGAAGGTGTTAACATCGTTAAAAAACACGTGAAACCTAACCAACTTAATCCACAAGGTGGAATTGTCAGCCAAGAGGCAGCAATTCACGTTTCGAACGTAATGCTAATTGATCCTAAATCTGGCGAGCCGACTCGCGTAGGTTATAAAGAAGAAAACGGCAAAAAAGTTCGTGTAGCAAAAAAATCAGGTGCAGTAATCGATAAATAAGTTTAAAAGAGAAGGGAGGTACAAACATGAACCGCCTAAAAGAAAAATACGAAAATGAAGTTTCTAAAGCTCTTATGAGCAAATTCGAATACACTTCAACAATGCAAGTACCAAAAGTTGAAAAAATCGTTGTCAACATGGGTGTTGGTGACACTGTTCAAAACTCAAAAGTTCTTGATGCAGCTGTTGAAGAATTAACACTTATCACTGGTCAAAAACCAGTTGTAACTAAAGCTAAAAAATCTATCGCTGGCTTCCGTCTTCGTGAAGGTATGCCAATCGGTGCAAAAGTTACATTACGTGGTGAACGTATGTATGACTTCTTGGACAAATTAATTTCTATTTCTCTTCCTCGTGTACGTGACTTCCACGGTGTTTCTAAAAAAGCATTTGATGGTCGCGGTAACTACACACTTGGTGTGAAAGAACAATTAATCTTCCCTGAAATCGACTATGATAAAGTTTCAAAAGTACGCGGTATGGATATCGTTATCGTTACTACTGCGAACTCAGATGAAGAAGCTCGCGAGTTGTTAACACAATTCGGTATGCCATTCCAAAAATAATATAGGGAGGCGAGAACGTGGCTAAAAAATCAATGATCATAAAACAACAACGTGGTGCAAAGTATAAAGTTCAAGACTATACTCGTTGTGAACGCTGTGGCCGTCCACACTCTGTATACCGCAAATTCAAACTTTGCCGTATTTGTTTCCGTGAACTTGCTTACAAGGGACAAATTCCTGGCGTTAAAAAAGCCAGCTGGTAATCCCCTAATTTGGGAAGGAGGTAAATTTTAATGACTATGACAGATCCAATTGCAGATATGCTTACTCGCATTCGTAATGCAAACATGGTCCGTCACGAAAAATTAGAGCTTCCAGCTTCTAATATTAAAAAAGAGATCGCTGAAATTCTTAAGCGTGAAGGTTTTATTCGTGACGTTGAATATGTTGAAGATGACAAACAAGGTATTATCCGTATCTTCTTAAAATACGGTCAAAATAACGAACGCGTTATCACAGGTTTAAAACGTATTTCTAAACCAGGTTTACGTGTTTATGCAAAAACTGATGAAGTACCTAAAGTATTGAACGGTCTAGGTATCGCTTTAGTATCAACTTCACAAGGTTTATTAACAGACAAAGAAGCTCGCGCTAAAAAAGTTGGCGGCGAAGTTCTAGCATACGTTTGGTAATTAGCAACAATAGAATGGAGGTGCAACATTAAATGTCTCGTATAGGTAAAAAACCGATCGAGGTACCTGCAGGTGTTACAGTATCTATCGATGCTGAAAACGTAGCAACTGTAAAAGGTCCAAAAGGCGAACTAGTTCGTGCTTTTAACAAAGATATTAAAATCGAACAAGAAGGAAATGTTCTTACATTAACACGTCCTTCTGAATCTAAAGAACACCGTACAAACCACGGTACAACTCGTGCTTTGCTTGCTAATATGGTAACTGGTGTTTCTGAAGGCTTTGCTAAATCTCTAGAATTAGTTGGGGTTGGTTATCGTGCTCAATTACAAGGTAAAAAACTTGTATTGAACGTTGGTTACTCTCACCCAGTAGAATTCACAGCTGAAGAAGGCATAGAATTCGAAGTACCTTCAAACACTAAAGTAGTTGTTAAAGGTATCTCTAAAGAAAAAGTTGGAGCTTATGCTTCAAACATTCGTGACGTACGTCCACCAGAACCTTATAAAGGTAAAGGGATTCGTTATGAAGGCGAATATGTTCGTCGTAAAGAAGGTAAAACAGGTAAATAATGCTGCCTAAGCATTAGAAAGGAGTGACCCTTTGTGATTACGAAACAAGATAAAAATCAAGTTCGTAAAAAACGTCATGCTCGCGTACGTGCTAAAATTTCAGGTACTACACAACGTCCACGTTTAAATGTATACCGTTCAAATAAACACATCTACGCTCAAATCATTGACGATACTCAAGGCGTAACACTTGCTTCAGCTTCAACTATGGATAAAGATTTTGAAGGAACTGCAAGCAATGTGGAAGCTGCAACAAAAATTGGTGAAACAATCGCTAAACGTGCTGCGGAAAAAAATATCAAAGCTGTTGTATTTGACCGCGGTGGTTACTTATATCATGGACGCGTAAAAGCTTTAGCTGAAGCTGCTCGCGAAAACGGTTTAGAATTTTAATAAGAAGGAGGTACACTTTTCATGGGTCTTAATATTGACGCAAACAATCTAGAACTTGAAGAACGCGTTGTTACTATCAACCGCGTTGCTAAAGTTGTAAAAGGTGGACGTCGTTTCCGCTTCACTGCACTAGTTGTAGTTGGAGATCGTAATGGCCATGTAGGTTTTGGTACTGGTAAAGCACAAGAAGTACCTGATGCAATTCGCAAAGCTGTTGAAGATGCGAAGAAAAACCTTATTGAAGTTCCACGTGTTGGTGGTACTACACCTCACTTAGTAATTGGAAACTTTGGTGCAGGCCATATTATGATTAAACCTGCTGCTCCTGGTACAGGTGTTATCGCTGGTGGTCCAGTACGTGCCGTACTTGAACTTGCTGGTATTACTGATATTCTTTCTAAATCTTTAGGTTCAAACACACCAATCAACATGGTACGTGCGACTATTAAAGGTTTATCTGAATTAAAACAAGCTGCTGAAGTTGCAAAACTTCGTGGTAAATCAGTAGAAGAACTACTAGGTTAAGGGAGGGAAATAACATGTCAAATAAACTAGAAATTACCCTCACTAAAAGTTTAATTGGTGCTAAACCAGCACAACGTAAAACTATCGAAGCATTAGGTTTACGTAAAATGCATCAAACTGTTGAACATGCTGACAACGAAGCTATTCGCGGTGCGATCACTAAAGTTGCTCATTTAGTAACAGTTACTGAAAAATAATTTTAAATTTAATAACAAGGAGGTGCCATCTAATGAAACTTCATGAGTTAGAACCAGCTACTGGTTCACGTAAAGAACGTAACCGTGTAGGTCGTGGTATTGCGACTGGTAATGGTAAAACTTCTGGTAGAGGTCAAAAAGGTCAAAAATCACGTTCAGGCGGCGGTGTACGCCCTGGATTTGAAGGTGGTCAAAACCCTATCTTCCGTCGTTTACCAAAACGTGGATTCACTAACATTAACCGCAAAGAATACGCTATTGTAAATCTTGATGCGTTAAATCGTTTTGAAGAAGGCACAGAAGTTACACCAGCTTTACTTGTTGAAACTGGCGTTGTGGGTAAAGAAAAAGCAGGTATCAAAGTTCTTGGTAATGGAACTCTTGATAAAAAGCTTACTGTCAAAGCTCATAAATTCTCTGCATCTGCAAAAGCAGCAATTGAAAATGTCGGCGGAAACATTGAGGTGATTTAATGTTTCGTACAATCTCTAACTTTATGCGCGTGAGAGATATAAGAAATAAAATCATTTTCACACTTTTGATGTTGGTGATTTTCCGTATAGGATCATTCATTCCAGTACCAAATGTAGACGCTGAAGTATTACAACAAACTGATCAATATAGCTTGGTTGGTTTCTTGAATACTTTCGGTGGTGGAGCACTTAAAAACTTCTCTATTTTTGCGATGGGGATTATGCCTTATATTACGGCATCAATTATTGTTCAACTGTTACAAATGGATGTTGTGAAGAAGTTCACCGAGTGGTCAAAACAAGGTGAAGTTGGGCGTAAAAAAATCGCTCAATTTACACGCTATTTTGCAATTGTACTTGCATTTATTCAATCAATCGCTATGTCTTACGGTTTTAACCGTATGTACGGCGGTTCATTGATTAGAGAAGAAGGCGTAATGACTTACTTAACAATTGCAATCGTGTTAACTGCTGGTACAGCGTTCTTATTATGGCTAGGTGAACAGATTACAGAAAAAGGTGTTGGAAATGGTATTTCCATTATTATCTTCGCTGGGATCGTTGCTGCGTTACCTACAACAGTGAACCAAATTTATGCTCAGCAATTTGAAGATGCTGGTGAACAATTATTTATCAACATTATCAAACTTGTAATTATTGCATTAGCAGCTCTAGCAATTGTAGTTGGAGTTATTTATGTTCAACAAGCGAATCGTAAAATTCCAATTCAATATGCAAAAGGTTCTGGTGCACAACGTGGTGCTCAACAATCGCATCTTCCATTGAAAGTCAATTCTGCTGGGGTTATCCCGGTAATCTTTGCTGTTGCATTTCTTGTAACACCTAGAACGATTGCTACTTTCTTTGAAGATAATAAAATAACTGGATTTATTGAAAGAACGTTTGATTATTCTCAACCACTTGGAATGATCATATATGTAGCGTTAATCGTTGCGTTTACGTATTTCTATGCATTCGTTCAAGTTAATCCAGAAAAAGTTTCAGATAATCTTAAGAAACAAGGTGCTTATATTCCGGGCATACGTCCAGGTAAAAGTACACAAGATTATTTAACTTCTGTTTTATATCGCTTAACATTTGTAGGTGCTATTTTCTTGTCAGTTGTGGCAGTTCTTCCAATCTTGTTTATCAATATTGCAAATCTTCCATCATCTGCACAAATTGGTGGTACTAGTTTGCTAATCGTAGTTAGTGTTGCACTAGAAACGATGAAACAATTAGAATCTCAACTTGTAAAACGACACTACAAAGGTTTTATGAAATAAAAGTCGGTTTTTTGGAACGTTATTCGTTCCTAAAAACCTTCATACTAATATTTGGGGGCAGTCCGTATGAATATCGTTTTAATGGGTTTGCCTGGTGCTGGTAAAGGTACTCAAGCAGATAAAATTATTGAGAAATACGATATCCCTCATATTTCTACAGGCGATATGTTCCGTGCAGCTATTAAAAATGGTACGGAATTAGGACTTAAAGCTAAATCGTTTATGGATAAAGGTGCCTTGGTACCTGATGAAGTAACGATTGGTATCGTTCGTGAACGTTTAAGTCAACCTGATTGTGATCAAGGATTTCTATTAGATGGTTTCCCACGTACTACTGGTCAAGCTGAGGCTTTAGATGGAATTCTAACTGATCTTGGAAAACAAGTAGAACATGTTATTAACATCGAAGTAGAAAAAGAAGAATTGGTCAAACGTTTAACAGGTCGTCGCATCTGTAAAGTATGTGGCTCTTCCTATCATCTAGTTTTCAATCCTCCTAAAGAGGAAGGAAAATGTGATAAAGATAGAGGAGAACTTTATCAAAGAGCAGACGATAATCCGGAAACGGTCACTAACCGTCTGGAAGTAAATATCAAGCAATCTCAACCGTTACTTGATTTTTATGGTAAGAAAAATGTTTTAACTAACATTAATGGTCAGCAAGATATCAATGATGTATTTGCTGATATTGATGCTCTATTAAAAGGCAACCGCAACTAATACCCGATGAAGTGCGCAGATATCTGCAATCGCGGGAGTATGTGGTAGCATAGCGAAAATTCATTTTCGAGAGCTGCAAAAGCATATTGTACCCGGTCTATGCACTGAAGAATTATTTGTATCTTAGGGATACCATATATATCCTTGATGCATTCTTTATTCTGAAAGGGTATAATGAGTTTCGTGGAAAAGTATCTGTGTAAACGGGTATGCAGGATCTCATCCAGGGTAGCCGGGGAGCGTGTGAGAATCAGGTAAACCCTGCATCTATATATCTTGGTTCGAGAAGCGAAGCCTGATGAGCGTCTTTCGAACATCTCTCATACAAACCAAACATATGTTGAAAAGTAGTAAAACTTGCAGCGGATTCCGAAAGAATTTGGCGATAGTTCATGAATTGCATATAGAAGGGAGACAGGGTCGATGGCGAAAGACGATGTAATTGAAATCGAAGGCACAGTTGTTGAAACTTTGCCAAACGCGATGTTTAAGGTAGAATTAGAAAATGGTCATACAGTTCTTGCACATGTTTCAGGCAAAATTCGTATGCACTTTATTCGCATCTTACCTGGAGATAAGGTAACAATTGAGTTATCTCCATATGACTTAACTCGCGGTCGTATCACATACCGTTTTAAATAATCTTTTGCACTCCGGACCACTAAGGAGGTTAGGTTAGATGAAAGTGAGACCATCTGTGAAACCGATCTGCGAAAAATGTAAAGTTATTCGCCGACGCGGTAAAGTAATGGTAATCTGTGAAAATCCTAAACACAAACAAAAACAAGGATAATTCCCAAGGAGGTGTACATCTTACATGGCACGTATTGCTGGTGTTGACATTCCACGCGAAAAACGCGTTGTAATTTCATTAACATACATTTTCGGTATCGGTAACACTACTGCTAAGAAAATTCTTGCAGATGCAGGTGTTTCAGAAGATACTCGTGTTCGCGACTTAACAGAAGACGAACAAAACAAAATCCGTGAACAAGTTGACAAATACAAAGTAGAAGGTGACTTACGTCGCGAAACTTCTCTTAACATTAAACGCTTAATGGAAATCGGTTCTTACCGAGGTATGCGTCACCGTCGCGGTTTACCAGTACGCGGACAACATTCTAAAAACAACGCACGTACTCGTAAAGGTCCTCGTAAAACTGTAGCTAACAAGAAAAAATAATAGGTAAAGGAGGTTTATTCTTAACATGGCACGTAAACAACAAACTCGTAAACGTCGTGTGAAAAAAAATATCGAATCAGGTATTGCACACATCCGTTCTACATTTAATAACACAATTGTAACCATTACAGATATGCAAGGTAATGCTGTTTCTTGGTCTTCAGCTGGTGCACTAGGTTTCAGAGGTTCTCGTAAATCTACACCATTCGCTGCACAAATGGCTGCTGAAACTGCTGCTAAAGCATCATTAGAACATGGTTTAAAATCTTTAGAAGTAACTGTTAAAGGTCCTGGTGCAGGTCGTGAAGCTGCTATCCGTGCACTTCAAGCTGCAGGTTTAGAAGTTACAGCTATTAAAGATGTAACTCCAGTTCCTCATAATGGTTGCCGCCCACCAAAACGTCGTCGTGTATAATAGTTGCAACTCTTGTTTGTATTGAGTACACTTTTTATACACAAATGGATAATATTTTTTAAATGATTGATTGACATTCGATTTAAATGGAAATAATACCATATATTCGATGTTTTGAAGGAGGGTAAATTGAATGATCGAAATTGAAAAACCAAAGATTGAAACCGTAGAGATCAGTGATGATTTAAAATACGGCAAATTTGTTGTAGAACCACTTGAACGTGGGTATGGAACTACTTTGGGTAATTCACTACGTCGTATCCTTCTGTCTTCTTTACCAGGAGCTGCTGTAACTTCAATTCAAATTGACGGCGTACTACACGAATTCTCTACTATTGAAGGCGTTGTAGAAGATGTTGCATCAATTATATTGAACATTAAAAAGCTAGCTTTGAAAATCTACTCTGACGAAGAAAAAGTCATTGAAATTGATTTTAAAGGTGACGGGGTTGTAACTGCTGCGGATATTACGCATGACAGTGATGTAGAAGTATTAAACCCAGATCTATATATTGCAACAGTTGCTAATAATGGTCATCTTCGTATGCGTATGTATGCGCAACGTGGACGTGGATACACTCCAGCTGATCAAAACAAACGTGAGGATCTTCCTATCGGCGTGATCCCGATCGACTCTATTTACACTCCAGTTTCACGCGTCAACTACACAGTTGAAAATACTCGAGTTGGACAATCTTCTGACTACGATAAACTTTCACTTGATGTGTGGACAGATGGCAGCATCGGTCCAAAAGAGGCGATTTCGCTCGGAGCGAAAATATTAACCGAGCACTTAAATATCTTCGTTGGTTTAACAGATGAAGCAAAAACTGCTGAAATCATGGTTGAAAAAGAAGAAGATCAAAAAGAAAAAGTTCTAGAGATGACTATTGAAGAACTAGATCTTTCTGTTCGTTCTTACAACTGCCTAAAACGCGCTGGTATCAATACTGTTCTTGAACTTGCTAACAAGTCTGAAGACGATATGATGAAAGTACGCAATTTAGGACGTAAATCATTAGAAGAAGTAAAAGCGAAGTTAGAAGAGCTTGGTTTAGGGTTACGAGAAGAAGACTAAGCGACTATAAAGATATGAAAGATCAGTAATTGAACGAAGGAGGGAAACATCCATGGGTTACAGAAAACTTGGACGTACAAGTTCTCAACGTAAAGCTTTGTTACGTGATTTAGCAACTGACTTAATCATTAACGAGCGCATTGAAACAACAGAAACTCGTGCGAAAGAATTACGCTCAGTAGTTGAAAAAATGATTACTTTAGGTAAACGCGGTGACTTACACGCTCGTCGTCAAGCTGCAGCATTTATCCGTCATGAAGTAGCAACTTCAACTGATGCTGAAGGTAATGAATCTACAGTTTTTGCACTTCAAAAATTGTTTGATGATGTAGCACCACGCTACGCTGACCGTCAAGGCGGTTATACTCGTATTATGAAAATGGGACCTCGCCGTGGTGACGGTGCACCTGTTGTTGTAATTGAATTAGTTTAATTATAACGATTGGGAGAGGGTGTACTTGTTCACAACAATATGAACTTACACCCTCTTTTTTTCAAAAAGAAGATTTATACGACAAATTTAAAAGCTGAGCGTTATGATGAGCAGACATAAGTGCTGTCTCGTTTAGCTCTACGCACCCCATTCACGTTTAAGGTCTGAGCAACCTTTGAACGGGAGATATCCAATTAGCGCGTTTCTCTGAATGGGGTGCGCGCTTTTTTATTTTTATTTTGATAATTTTTAAAATTCGACTTTAGCCTTATTGGACAAAGTCGTATTTTTTTTAAGAAACGTTATTTCCAACTAGTAATCATACATAAAACAGTGTAAGTTATAGAAGAGTAGAGCCTAGGATAGTCTAGCGAGAGGAGTTAAAACAAATGCATGAAATTCTATCACTGAATAATGTGACTTATACATATGCACCAGAAGAACCTCAAGTGAAAAATGCAGTAGAAGATGTTTCTTTCCATGTAGCAGAAGGTGAGTGGATTGCTATTGTAGGACACAATGGATCGGGTAAATCCACTATTGCGAGACTTATTAACGGTCTCCTTTTTCCTCAGAGTGGAACTGTGAAAGTGATGGGGAAAGTATTAAATGAAGAAAATTTATGGAATTCTCGTTCTCAGATGGGAATGGTGTTCCAAAATCCTGACAATCAATTCGTAGGTGCTACTGTACAAGATGATGTAGCATTTGCTTTAGAGAATAATGGCATACCTTATAAAGAAATGGTTCAACGTGTGCATGAAGCATTAAAACAAGTCAAAATGGATGCTTTTTTAAATCATGAGCCGCAGCACTTATCTGGTGGGCAAAAGCAACGTGTTGCGATTGCAGGTGCGCTTGCATTGCAACCGCGATTGCTTATATTGGATGAGGCAACATCTATGTTGGATCCTCAAGGACGTCAAGAAGTCCTTTCAGTTGTAAGAGCATTACGTGAGAAAACAGGGCTGACGGTCTTATCAATCACCCATGATTTAGAAGAAGCTATTATGGCTGATCGTTTAATATTTATGAATGGTGGGAAAAAGTTTGCTGAAGGTACCCCATCTGAAATTTTCGCATTAGGTGATCAATTAGTTGAACTTGGTTTAGATTTACCGTTTGCGATGAAGCTTACAAAACTTTTAAAAGCCGAGGGTGTACAACTTCAAGGTGAACATATGACGGAAGAACAGTTGGTGAATGATTTATGGATATCGAACTTCAAAAAGTAAGTTTTGCATATGCGCCGAATACTCCTTTTGAGAAAAGGGCGTTATTTGATGTAGATTTAACTATTCCTTCAGGTAGTTATCAAGCGATTATCGGCCATACCGGTTCAGGCAAATCGACGATATTACAGCATTTAAATGCATTATTGAAACCAACAGATGGATCAGTACGCATTGGTGATAAAACAATTAATGCTGGTAAGAAAGAAAAAGATCTACGACCAGTACGTCAAAAAGTAGGTATTGTCTTTCAATTTCCAGAGCATCAATTATTCGAAGAAACTGTACTAAAAGATATTATTTTTGGACCTATGAATTTTGGTGTACCAGAACAAGAAGCTATTAAGAGGGCACATACTTTATTACAGCTTGTAGGTCTTCCAGAATCAGTTCTTGAGAAATCACCTTTTGACTTATCAGGCGGTCAAATGCGTCGAGTTGCTATAGCTGGTGTTTTAGCAATGGAGCCAGAAGTGATTGTTTTAGATGAGCCAACCGCAGGGTTAGACCCAAGAGGCCGTATGGAGATTATGGAATTGTTCTATCAGTTGCATCAAGAAAGACATTTAACAACCATTCTCGTAACGCATAGTATGGAAGATGCAGCACGTTATGCAGATCATATTGCAATTATGCATGAAGGTCGTTGTGTATTAACGGGTAGTCCAGAGGAGATCTTTAGTGACGCAGAGCAATTAGCCAATTATCGTTTAGAACTGCCTCATATAGTCCATTTTCAACATCAATTTGAAAAGAAAATAGGTCGTAAGCTTCCAAATGTTTGTTTAACTGAAGAAGAGTTGGCAAAGTCAATTGCGCAATTGCTACGAGAGGAGCGTGATTGTCAATGATGGATAAAATGATTTTTGGACGTTTCATACCAGGAGATTCGTTTGTTCATAGATTGGATCCACGCTCGAAACTAATATTTGTATTTGCCTTTATCATTGTAGTTTTTTTAGCGAATAATACGCCTACATATATAGCGCTATTCGCCTTTACATTACTAATCATTTTAATGTCTCGGATTAAATTATATTTTTTAATTAATGGATTAAAGCCTATTATAATCTTGATGGCCTTTACCTTTTTATTGCATATATTCTTTACAAAAGAGGGACCACTAATCTTCGAATGGAAGTTTATCCATATTTACGAAGAAGGTCTTAGACAGGGTATATACATTTCAATTCGTTTCTTAGTTCTGGTTTTTGTAACATCAGTCTTAACTTTAACGACCTCACCTATTTCGATTACTGATGGGATGGAAGTGCTTTTTAATCCTCTTAAAAAGTTAAATCTTCCAGTACATGAATTAGCATTAATGATGTCGATATCTTTACGTTTCATACCAACATTGATGGATGAGACAGACAAGATTATGAAAGCACAGATGGCAAGAGGTTCCGATATTACCACGGGTCCTGTTAAAGAAAGAATAAAAGCGGTAGTACCATTACTAGTGCCCCTCTTTGTTAGTGCATTTAAACGAGCAGAAGACTTAGCTACTGCTATGGAGGTTCGTGGTTACCGTGGAGGGGAAGGAAGAACCCGTTATCGCCAGTTGAAATGGCGATTAGGAGATACTTTAGCACTTCTCTTTATCGTGGTAATGGCAGCTATATTAGTGTACTTGCGTAGTTAAAAGAAATAGGAGATTGCTTAATATGAAAAGAAGAATCAAAGCTACAATTGCATATGACGGTACTAATTTCTCAGGATATCAAGTGCAACCGAAGCAAAGAACTGTACAAGAGGAAATTGAGAAGGTACTTACAAAAATGCATAAAGGCGAAATTGTTCATGTGACAGCTAGTGGTAGAACAGATGCTAGAGTACATGCAACGGGACAAGTCATTCATTTTGATACTACATTGTCTATTCCTGTTGATCGTTATGCCCGTGCGCTAAATGTGCAATTACCTCAAGATATTCGTATATTGAAAATAGAAGAGGTTTCTGCTGATTTTCACGCACGTTATAGTGTACATGGGAAAAGATATCGTTATATTTGGTCTTGTGAGGATATACAGAGCCCATTTAGGAGATTTTATGTTACACACACTAATGGGATGAAGCCAGATGTTGCAGCAATGGAGGAAGCAGCACAGTATATCCTAGGGACACATGATTTTTCATGTTTCTGTGCCGCAAACACAAGCGTAAAGGATAAAGTACGTACAGTCTCTTCGTTAACATTCGAGTGGCATGGAGAAGAATTGCATATGGTTATTGAAGGAAATGGCTTTTTGTATAATATGGTACGTATTATTGCTGGTACATTATGGGAAGTTGGGATTGGCAAGCGTAAGTCTGCACAATTAGCTGAGATTATTGCTTCTATGGATAGAGGAAAGGCCGGCAAAACTGCGCCAGCACAAGGTTTATACCTTGAAAATGTGCATTATGAAGATTGAAGCAACATTTCCAGGCGTTTTTTGTGAAATACTTGACTTACATTGCTATATGTTGTAAGATGACATATGGTATTTTCATTACCCCACAAGATAAGCCCCGAATCTTACTTTTGAGGATAAAGAAAACAATTGGAACAGAGTAATAGAAACAATTTGAAAATTGTAGGAGGATACTAAAATGCGTACAACATTCTTGGCTAAAGGTCACGAAGTAGAACGTAAATGGTTAGTTGTAGACGCTGAAGGCCAAACTCTTGGTCGCTTAGCTTCAGAAGTAGCTGCTCTTTTACGTGGTAAACATAAAGCAATCTATACACCAAACGTTGACACAGGTGATCACGTTATCATTCTCAATGCTGATAAAATTGAGTTAACTGGTAACAAATTAAAAGGTAAAATTTACTACCGTCACACTCAATTTGCTGGTGGTTTAAAAACTCGCACAGCAGGCGAAATGAAAGAAAAATACCCAACTCAAATGTTGGAATTAGCAATCAAAGGCATGCTTCCTAAAAACTCTTTAGGTCGTCAAATGTTCAATAAACTACATGTTTATACTGGTTCTGAACATCCACATGCTGCACAAAAACCTGAAGCTTACGAGCTTCGCGGATAATAATTAGAGGAGGATACAACCTTGGCACAAGTTCAATATATCGGCACTGGTCGTCGTAAAAGCTCAACTGCCCGCGTACGTTTAGTACCAGGCGAAGGCAAAATCGTTATCAACAACCGCGACGTTGAAAACTACGTCCCATTCGCATCTTTACGCGAAGTTATTAAACAACCATTAGTAGCAACTGAAACTCTTGGTAGCTATGATGTTTACGTAAACGTAAATGGTGGTGGCTTTACAGGTCAAGCTGGCGCAATCCGTCATGGTATCGCTCGTGCGTTACTAACAGTTGACCCTGATTTCCGTCCAGCACTTAAATCAGCAGGTTTACTTACTCGTGACCCTCGTATGAAAGAACGTAAAAAATACGGTCTTAAAGGTGCTCGTCGTGCACCACAATTCTCAAAACGTTAATATTTCTTATATATATCAGCGTTTTCAAACCCTTTCTCGTTTTCTCGAGAAAGGGTTTTTTGCGTTTTAAAACCAATTGGGTGTTCATAAGGTACTTATATTTGTAAGTGAATGGTAAAAGCCTTTTTAATCGATTGAAGTAAATATAGATGATTTTCTATATTGAATAGAATATATAGTATCTCCTTTTTACAAAGAAAAAACGCATAGTCGTTAAAAGATATTCAGAATATAACTGATACTTATCAAATAATATATATTAAAGTTGATTTGCTTATGTATTTCTATCAATTAAAGTTGGCTAATATCATGGATAGAGGTTCATTAAATGAAACGGTATATACACTCTCAATCTGGCATATGTTAGTGTAAAAGGTGGTGTCTATGATTGAAACGTTGGCTCATATGGAGTGTAGTATTAGTAGCTTGTATACTACTAGTTGTTTATGAAACAAAAGCATCTAATCGTGGTTTCTTCATTTCAGAAACTTTAGGAGGAGTCAAAATTGCAATAGATGCTGGTCATGGCGGAATTGATGGTGGGGCTTCTACGTCTGAACTAATTGAGAAGGATGTAACACTGGCTATTTCAAAAAACGTGGAAAAGCTATTAAAGAAAAAAGGTGCAACAGTGATCATGACGCGCACAAAGGATGAGGATGTAATTGCAGAGCATAAGCCTGATGCAGACTATTCAACACTTAGGGAAAGAAAAAAAGAAGATATTTTCTTAAGGGAAAGAATAGTAAATGAGGCCAAGCCGGATCTTTTCCTGAGCATTCATGCAAATGCTATTCCACAATCAAAGTGGCGTGGTGCTCAAGTATTTTATCATAAGGACGGCCATCCGGCGGGCGAACTTTTAGCTAAAGCGATTCAAAGTTCTATAAAAGAGAATCTAAAGAATACTGATCGTGAAGCATTAGCTATAAAACAAGTGTATTTACTGAAAAAAGCTACAATGCCATCAGTTCTAGTAGAAACGGGCTTTTTAAGCAATCCAGAAGAAGCGGAATTACTGTCTTCATCAGATTATCAACAAAAAATGGCAGAAGCAATAGTAGAAGGGATTGAGCGTTACTCTGATTCGATTGTAGAATGAGTAGCGTATTAATACCTTTTTGAAAGCGTTATGATATACTAAAATCGAAATCATAATTGAAGGAGTGTCTACAGTGATTAATGAACAACAAGTTCGAGAATTAGTTGGAGCATTAAAAGATCCTTTTTTACATAAAACATTAACAGAAACTGGCGGTATTGTTGAAGTTTCTATTAAGGAAGAGAAAGAACATGTTAGTGTAAAAATTGCGATTGCAAAGACAAATACACCCGAACAACTTACGCTTCAAATGGAAATAGTAAATGTATTAAAAGGTGCAGGATGTAAAACTGTCGGTATTCGATTCTCAGAACTCTCACCAGAAGCTATTGAAAAATTCCGTGGTACTGCAACTCGTGCAGATGCACAGGATTTATTGTCACCATTGAATAAAGTCAATTTTATTTCAATTGCATCTGGTAAAGGTGGCGTTGGTAAATCAACTGTTGCTGTAAACTTAGCTGTAGCATTATCTCGATTAGGTAAAAAAGTGGGTCTAATCGATGCAGATATTTATGGCTTTAGTGTTCCTGATATGATGGGTGTACAAACTATGCCTGTTGTTAAAGAAAATCGCATTATTCCAGTTGAACGTTTTGGTGTCAAAATGATTTCAATGGGATTTTTCGTGGAAAATAATGCACCAGTAGTATGGCGTGGTCCAATGTTGGGTAAAGTATTAGATCAATTCTTCCGCGATGTAGAATGGGGAGACCTTGATTATTTACTATTAGACTTACCACCAGGTACAGGTGACATAGCTTTAGATATTCATCAAATGTTACCTGAATCAAATGAAATCGTTGTTACTACTCCACACCCTACAGCAGCATTTGTAGCAGCTCGTGCTGGGGCAATGGCGATAAAAACTGAACATAACATTTTAGGTGTTATCGAAAATATGTCTTGGTTCCAATCTGAAGTATCAGGGGAACGAGAATATGTATTTGGTCAAGGTGGAGGTCCTAAACTAGCGGATGAGCTTCGTACTGATCTTCTTGGACAAATTCCTTTAGGTCAACCAGATTGGAATGAAGTTGACTTTGCTCCATCTGTATATGCTAAAAATCATCCAACAGGACAAACATATTTAGAGATTGCACAACGTGTAATTGATAAATTAGATAAAGAATAATGATAAAAAGGATGTATCTTAAAGTGAAGGTCACTTTAGATACATCCTTAAATTTTTTACTTATCCTTGTCCTTGTCCTTTTTCTCCAGAAGAACTACCTCCGCCGCCACCACCGGATTGTGATTTTTCATCACCAGTTTTTTCACCCGCAGATTGAATGAGTTTCGTCCATTTTTCTTGCATTAAAGGGCTATTGATAACCTCGACAATTACTTTCTTTAATTCCTCTTTTGAGTTCGATGATTTCATAATTTTTTCAAGCTGTTTTTGCATATCGGGCTGTGAGAAGAATTGTTCTAAGTCTTTTTGGAAAGTATCATCTTTCATCAAATCTTTCATCAGATTTTGCTGTTCTTTTTTCATGCTTTTTGCAAAGGTTTCACGGAACTTAGGATCTTCAAATTGCTTTTTCCAATATTCTTCAGCTTTTTTAGACATCAACGTTTCTTGAACAGCTTTGTTCACGTCATCATGCTCTAAAACAAGTAAATCCTTCATCGTTGGATCTTCTAATAACTGTCGAATCACTTTTTTACCTTCCTCTGTTTGTAAGGCATCAAGTGTTGACTTCTTTATATCATCATAAGATTGGCTCTGTTGGGGGGCAGCGGAACAACCAGATAAAATAACAAATAGAAGTGTAATAATAATGTGCTTTTTGTACATATTGCTTCCCTCGCTTTAGCGTAGTTGTTTCAATTATTGTTCACAATTCTTAATGGAATATGTATGAAATGCGGTGATAAATAGATTTTTTCGAAATTCGTTGATAGAATGGAACAAGAACTTGAAAAAACGGAGGCAGTTTAATCGTGACGATACGAAATTGGTTTAAATTTGCTTTAAGAGCCCTCATTATTGGTGGCGTTGTCACTGGATTGATGAGCTTGATCGTACGTTGGGGAGATTTTTATGCTCAACATGTTTCAAATGGTGAATGGGGAGAGGCTCTTTTCGGTTTACTGTGGTTTGTGTTCCTAGGCTTTACAATGAGTATGGTTTGTCAAATGGGGTATTTTGCATATTTAACAGTCCATCAAATCGGTGTTAATATTTGCCGCTCATTGACTTTATGGAACTGGGTACAATTATTATTGATGCTCGTGGCTTTAGTCGATGTTGTTTTATTCCGTTTTAAGCCATATGCACATAACGCTAGTGATTGGCTTCTTTACATAGGTTTATTGCTATTATTGATTGTAATTGCTACTTTAACTGCTATTAAGAAAGTGAAAATGACTGGTAAAAAGCATATTTTAATTTCCGCATTATTCTTTATGATTTTTGTCAGTATAATTGAATGGCTTATTGCATTATGGGTACGTTCATCTGGAGGTAACGAGTACATTACATTGTTATTATTCCCGATTCTTGCTGTTAATGCATTTCAACTTCTTGAATTACCGAAGTATAATGCGAAGTCAGCTGAGGATTTAATGAAAAGAGAAGAACGTCGGGCTACTCGAAGAAAATTAGAAGGAAATAAGGCAAAGTAAAATAAAAAGGCTGTTTCATAACGAATGATTGTTATGAGATAGCCTTTTTTATTATCCCAAATATCTTGTAACATTTCTAAATGCTATGAATAATATGGGAGGGCGGGTTAAGGATAGCTCTTCGTTTTGAGTGAATATCCAAATATAGTTTCTTCAATCGATTGGAATGAATTATTTTGGATTAATTGATTAATGTTTTGCAATTTTATCCTTTCTTCTTGATGATAGGGTATAGATACTATGTCACCATGTACTAGCTTTAACTTGCTATTGTCAGTTTGTATTTTAGAAGCGCCAAGCATATTAATTTGTTCTTTCCATAATACCTTTATAACGTCTGGTGAAAAAACATAATCCTTTGTTCTAAACCAAAGAGGCGGCTTTTTCATAATTGAGTTAAAAGTACTGATATCTTTTTTTAGTTGAGAAGGATTTGCCTCATAGAACTCACTGCTTTTTCCTAGCAAGCCTATTGGGATGTTTTTTGTTTTAATCATTTTTACTAGTGTTGGAGATCTCTCTAATAATTCGGGATCTACCATTAGTAATGGATACGGTGCTTCTACTTCGTTTAACCATTCGATAAATTTTGCATCAGCATAAGATAAATCAATAGTTAATGACATACCATAGTTGCCTTTTGTAATAATATTAGGTTCGTTAGTTAAACGAAAAACCTCTGATATTGTACCTTTTGAAGGTATAAACATTAACAATAAAGCCATCATAATAAGAGTTGATATAATTATTCTTTTAATCAGAACACTCACCTCGTCAATATATATATGATTGGAAAATGTTATTTAAAACTTTTTTGATATAAAGTGTTGACATATATATATAAACAGCGTATAGTTATCAACGTTAACTCGTAATGAGAAAACAAATTAAAAAATATAAACTTATAAATCCTAAAAAAGTTCTTGACTTTTGAAAATGGATATGATAAGATATATAAGTCGTTAAAATGACGACACGATATGAACCTTGAAAACTGAACAAGCAAGATGTTAATCAATAAACTTTGTTTTT